>JAFGOX010000017.1 GCA_016926295.1 Candidatus Iainarchaeum sp. | reverse complement strand
CCAAAACTTCCGCCACCGCCGGATATTCCTCCGCCACGGCCCATTACCCAAAAAATCCAGAATGCGAGTCCCGGGTCCCAAATGAATATTGCCAGGCCCATCATGCCAATTCCGATGTAGTACAAGGGTTCACTGAGCAAAATCAGGGCATTGATTATCATTATGATTATCCCGCTTGCAAACAGGACTGTTATTGCTGTTTTTTCTTTTTGGCTGTGTTCTCTTTTTGTCATTACCATCCCCCACTAGCGCCTCCGCCACCAGAGGAACCGCCGCCAAATCCCCCGCCACCGTGGCTTGATGAGCCAGATGAGCTGCTCCATCCTGCGTGTATTCTTCCGCCTTTGCCGCCCTTTCCTTTTGGTGCCTTTACAGCAAGGATTATTGCAAGCATTATTATGAAAAAAGCTATTGCGAAAATTATAACCCCGATTATTTCAGAACCTGAATTATCTTCCAGTTGGGGTGTTGGTTCTCCTCTGATTATTTCTGCAATTGTCTGAGTTCCGTCTATCAAACCCTGATCATAATTTCCTTCTTTGAAACGAGGACTGATTACGTCTCTTATTATTCTTCCGGCTTTTGCGTCATTTATCGCACCTTCCAATCCATAACCTACTTCAATCCTTATTTCTCTTTCCTCCATTGTAACCAAGATTAGTATTCCATTGTCTGCGCCCTTTTTTCCTATTCCCCATTTCTCAAACAATTCAACAGCATATAACTCTAAAGAGTTATTTTCCAAGGATGGTATTGTAACAATTGCGATTTCTGCAGTCTTTTCGCTTTCTAATGCGCTAATCATTGATGTAAGCTGAGATTCTGCAGACGGGCTTATAACATCTGCAAAATCATTTACATAGCCGACATAATTAGGATATTCCTGCGCCGCACTAAACGGAACAAGAATTAAGAGAAAAAGAAAGAGGAAGGTTTTGTTCATTTACCTCACGTGAAGTCCACTATTGGTGCGTTTTCTGCGCCTTCTGTTGTTGCTTCGAAGTAATCTTTTTCACCAAATCCAAACATTCCTGCAACTATGTTGTTTGGGAAAACCAATATTGATGTGTTGTAGCTTCTTACTGCGTCATTGAATCTTGACCTTTCCACTGCGATTCTGTTTTCTGTTCCAGCCAGTTCATCCTGCAGTGACAGGAAATTTTGGTTTGCCTGTAAGGTCGGATAGTTTTCCATTACAACTAAAAGCTTACTGATTGTGCTTTCCATTTCATTTGCTGTTTCTACTTTTGCCTGTGTTCCTTCTGCACTTGTCCATTGTGACCTGAGTTGGGTTATTTCTGTTAGCAACGGACCCTCGTAATCAGTATATGCCTTTACTGTGCTTACAAGGTTTGGAATTAAGTCGACACGTCTTTGGTATTGGGTTTCCACATTTGCCCATTTTGTGTTTACGTTTTGGTCAAGGCTTATTAATGTGTTATAGATTCCAACAAACCAGAAAACAATTGCAAGAACGATTACAATCGCAATTACTGCAATTAGTTTTGCGTCAAATTTTACTGCCATAATACGTTCACCTCTTTATATTTCTCGGGTAGAAGTTTAAGAAGCTTAGCTTTATTGACAAACGTCGAACAGAATTATTTATAAATAACAACTTTCCCGTGTCCTCTATGAGACTGGAGTGGGAGAAGTCTTTGTGCAGTGACTGCTCTAAAAACGGAACCTGTCTGAAAGACTGTCCTTATTATTCGGGAGAAATCACGCAAAATCTTTTAAATTGCAAACACTGTGACATAAAGTCTGCACCCTGCATTGCTGCATGCCCTATGGGCGCAATATACCCTGTCAGCGATTCTGTGCTTGCGATAGACCCGAAACTTTGTGACGGTTGCGGGAGCTGCGTGAAAGCATGCCCTGAAAAAGCGATAAATATCAAGAAGGGCAAAGCAGTGAAATGCGATTTGTGTGCGGCACATAATTTTATACAAAAATGCATATCCGGCTGTGACTACTCTGCAATAAGGCTGGTTATGGAGCACCATGAGCAGCAGGAGATTTCAAAATTGATTGGATGGATTGCAAAGCCAAAATTCCCAGAAGGGATTTTAATCAAAGAAACCGAATATGGTAAGATTTACAAGTCGCAGACAGGAAGATTTTATATTTTGGATGAGCTTCCAGAGATTTCAGTTGAAGAGGCGAGACTTGTGAGCAAGGTGACTGATGCCTACATGAATCTGATGGAATATGATAAAAGTCATAGAGAGATTTCAAAGCTGCTGGATGAGTTTTGCAAGATGTCTGAAATAGCGCTTGATACAGAGCAGAAGAACTACCTGAAAAAGCTGCTTGTGAAAAATATATCAGGGTTGGGGCCTTTTGATTTTTTCATTGACGATGATAGTTTTGAGGAGATTGCACTGATTGGTTTGGATAAACCGATATATGTATACCACAGAACATTTGGGTGGCTTGAGACAAACGTTTATGTTGTGGATTTGGACTTTGCAACACATATAATAAATAAAATGTCAAGGGAAACAGGAAGAAGAATAACTTTGCAGAAGCCAAGATTAAATGCGTGTCTGCCAAATGGTTCGAGACTGCATGCTGTTTCTTCGCCGGTTTCGACTTCTGGAATAAGCATAACAATAAGAAAATTCAAAGCTCAGCCATTCAGTCCTGTTGATTTGGTACGGATGAAAACGCTAAGTTCAGAGGCGCTGGCTTTTCTTTGGCTTGTTTTGCAGGGCGAGGTAAATGTAATAGTTGCAGGAAATACTGGTTCGGGCAAGACAACTTTGTTGAACGCATTGCTTTGCCTGATTCCATCTGATGAGCGCATTGTAATAACTGAGGAAACCCCTGAAATAAACATTCCGCACAAGCACCAGACAAAACTTTCAATAAGCGAGGAGCTGGGAATTGACATGCAGACGTTGGTTGAGGATACACTGAGGATGCGGCCGGATAGGGTTGTTGTCGGGGAAGTCAGGACTGTCGGAGAAGTTAAAGCCCTGATGAATACTGTGCTGGCCGGACAGGGAAAAGGCTCTTTTGCAACATACCATGCTCAATCCTCTAAGGAAGCTTTGCTTAGAATGAAAAGCGCAGGTGTGATGGATGCGGATTTGCAGAGTCTTGATTTGATAATTATTCAAAAAAGATGGACCGCATTTGACTCTGAGACAAATGAGAGAAAAGAGTTGCGGAGGGTAATGGAGATTTCCGAGATATGCGAAGGCAAGTCAGAGCCAAACATTATATTTCAGTATGATTATTCAAAGGATGAATTAGTCAGAACAAATAATAAGTCTTGTTTGATGATGAACACAGCGAAAAAATACAATGCCTCATCAGTCAGAATGAACACCCTGCTGAGAGAGAAAAGAAGATTTATAGACTCACTTGAACCTTCTGATTTTGAAATTATTTTTAGAAAAATAAGCGGATATGGTGGGGGAAATGAATCATAACTTTTTTATTTTTGAGCCGTTGCTCAAATATCTTCCTAAGCGGATTGTTGAAGAAATAAGCCAGAATCTTTTTATGGCGGGTTTT
>JAFGOX010000016.1 GCA_016926295.1 Candidatus Iainarchaeum sp. | reverse complement strand
TAAAGAGAGTAAAACCAGTAGAAGCTAAAGGTAAGTTGGGTTTTTGGGATTATAATCAATAAAAAAATTGATTTTGTATGAAAACAATAATTATTTCAGAACAGGATCCTGCAGGATTGCTAATGAAGAAAATTTTAGTAGAGGAAAAAGGATTCAAGGAAACAGGGAAAATGTATGCAGATTACCCGATTTTAGCCTTGAATGGCAATGAGCTAATCACAATCAAAGAAGACCAGATTTACGCAGATTTAAGAGAGATAGAAACTGATTTGTTCATCTTTGCATCAAAACATGCAGCAGAGTCAGGAAGGCCAACACTAACTGTTCACCCTTGCGGCAACTGGGGAAAGGCAGAATATGGTGGTATTGATAGTTATCTCCCTCCAACTAATGCTTCTGCAATGAAAGTTGCTTTGCTTGCATTGAAAGCATACCAGGAAGCTAACAATATTAAATATGACGTTTCTTATGAACAAACCCATCACGGGCCATATCTTGAAAAGCCCCAAATATGGGTGGAATTAGGAAGCAAACCGGCTGACTGGCAGGATGAAAAAGGGGCAAGGGCATGTGTCGAGGCAATAATGCAGGTTTTAGAAAATGAAAGGGAATTTCCTGCGGCAATAGGTATTGGTGGCCAGCATTATCCACAGAAGTTCACGCAATTAGCATTAGACACTGATTGGGCCTTTGGTCATATGTGTCCCAAGTGGGCGCTAGAAAGTTTAACTAAAAAATCATTAGAGCACGCAATTGAACAAACACAAGAAAGAGTTGTTAAAATCTTTTATGAGAAAAAAGGTTTAGGCACAGAGAAACAAAGAATAATGAAATTCTTGGAAGAATTCAATTCTGAAAGTGTTTAACCATTTTTTTCAAGGAACTTTTCAAGCCCTTCCTTTAGCTCTTTTTGTTCCTTATTTACAACTTCCAAATCATTTATTTCATCAAGGGCTTTTTTGGCCAAGTCAATTGTTATCGGGCGATGCTTTGCCCCGGGAACGCCCCACCGTTTTGAGTTCAGTGTTGAATAATAACCACAAGTCTCCTGATCTTCATAGCCAAGTTTGTCATGTCCGGCATAAAACAAGCCCCACAATTCTCCAACTAATCCAAACTCCCTCTGCTCTTCGTCAAGACGTGCCAATATTTCCTTCTGCTCTTTTTTACTGTGCCGGAATATTGCTTTTGTAGATGCATATCTTTCCTTTTGCTCCTGTGGAGAATACTTTGTGTGCAGCCTTTCCCCAAGGTACTCACGCTGAAGGTTTCTCATGTCAAACCCATCAAAGTAGTTTTCTACTGCATGATGTAAAAAGTCAGTATTTATAAAACTCAAGTCAAAAAATATTTCCTCATCAGAATATGTTTCAAGTAATTTTTCAAACAATTCAACTTTTCCCTTTTCACTAAGCTCTGCAAACCTTGCAAAATCATCATCATTCAATTTTCCTCTCTTGCATCCTAATTCAACAAGGCGGTTCCACACTTCCCTTTCCTTTTTGTCATCTGGCGGGAATTTCAGACCAATTATAATTTTTTCCGCATCCAGAAGGTTATCAATTATTTTCAAGTAGTCCACAGGATAAAATGTGAATTGTCCGAATGATGTTGATTCAAGAAGTTCCTCTATATTTTCACTGTTTATTTCAATTCCACTTTCACAGAATTTTTTCGCGTCTTCAATATCGGTGTGCCACCAGTCGACAAAAATAACATCTGCTTTTTCCATTTTTTCTTCTGCTGTCTTTATTTCCCCAAGCGAAGGCCCCCTGAACGCAAGAACTATATCCCGCTTTAAGGAAAATTCATCTTCAGGCTCAGAATCAGCTCTCTCCCCTTTATGCTTCAAACGTACTATCATCGTACTATAAAATGTATAAAATAGCCTTTATAAAACTAATTAAGGCAATATAATTATGGCCGTTTTTACAAGATTTTAGGCAAAACACCAACTTCTACTAAAAATACCTAACGAACCTATATAATAAAGTTCAGATATTATATAATAAAGGAGTTAGGTTGTGATATGATATGAATCTTAATCAGGATGAGGAAGATGTTAGTTTCTTTGGTAAGGTTGTAGGAACAACAAGACTTGGAAACGCCACTTTTGAAGTTCTCAGATGTAAAGACCCCTATAGTGGCAGTACTTATGAAAAACTAGGAAGTGAAATTAGTAGGGATGAACAATTAAACCCCTTAAGATTACCCCCAATTAAAGAAGAAAAAAGTTTTATAGAAAGATTTCCACCCTTAATGCCGACGCCACATTTTAGTCCGGGTGAACCATTTAACCCAACACCCTTACAAAAAAGAAGTTTATATCACGGGCCACTACAATATTGAGGTGATAAATGTTTGAATTACCAATTCATGTATTGCCGACCTACGAGCAAGATTAGACAGACTTCTGAATCCGGGACCAATAGACCCTGGATTACTTAGAGTGCATTCAAGACCTTTTGATTATGATATTGGTGATGCTGTTTCTTTGCCAAAAGAGCATATTCAAATACCAAGCGAAATGATGCCAAAAGAAGAAATTTTGTTCCCTGTTTTTACTCCTGAAGATAGAGCAAGAGAGAATGCAAGCAATTGGCTCATGGCGCAACAACACGCATTAGAAGAGGGAAATATGGCCCGCACAACTGATGAGTTTAAATTTCAAGGTTCTATTGTCGGCCCGCGAGATAGTTTTATTCCTGAAAGTGAGCTTACTGATTCTTACAAGGAATTCAGACAGCAAATTAATAACCAGGGCGCCCCAAATAAACAAGCGGTGGTTAAACTGTCACAAGAAAACACCAACTCTGATGTTTTGATGAGCACTGAAGAGGCCATAAAGTTTATTCAGCGGAGATTTGAACAGGAAGAATCACTTAGACTTCAGCCAAACAGGCAGTTTGAGCTCTTGGATAAAGGGTATGTTGGAAGTGAGCCAATAAAGGCCCAAGTGCCAAAAACAAAGAAGAAAAATACTGAACCTAAAAACCTTCTTGAAACTTTTGAGTATCCGCAAATCCCAAAATTTAAAAGTGAGATAGAACCTATGTTGGGCGGTAAAATAGATATAAGTGAAGTAACGAAACATTATTTGAATAACAGTAAAACTATAAACATACCATTCTCATCATCTTCAGTTTCTCTAGACCCTAAAAAATATTCTGCCCCCGAGGTTTTTCCAAGTGACGCCACAGGATTCAGAATTGAAGAGCGCTTTGATATGAGTCATGGTGAGCCACACATAAATTTTGATTATGTTTTAGAGACAAAGGCAGGCGACGTAGATGTTGGCCGAATAAAAGGAATGAAGCACTCTACGGGTATTGGCTTTAGTACTGAACAGCTAACAGGGGAAACGAAAGTTGAACCGCCAAAGAAAAAAGAAGGAATAAGGCCAGTTGTAGAAGAACCAAAAACCATCTTAGATAAACTTGCAAACTTATTCTTTTGCTATTATGATTGAATAAAGTTCTTCGAAATATTTCACCCCTGTGACTTTATTCAAATCTTTCCTGTATTTTGTATTTACTCTTCTGCCGGTTGTTTCCAATAATTCTTTTAATCTTTTTTTCAATAATGCGCCACGTCTGTCAAAATCAGTCAGTATTATTATTTTCTTTGCAGTTAAATTATCTGCGAATTCAACCAAGTTATCGCCTTTGTTTATTTCAATAATGTTTTTCAACCCCAATTTTTCCAGACTTATTCTGTCTTTTTTCCCTTCAACAATTATAATCGCCCCATTATCCAAATCCTCAATTATTCTTTCCATTATTTTTTCAAATTTCTCCTGATTCAGTTCTTTTTTCATTTTCTAACTATGGAACAAACATTTAAAGCCAAGTTGTAGGACAGTTCAGTATGGGGCTGTTGGGCAAGCTATTTGGGAAGAAAGAAGAGGAAAAAGAGCCTGTAAAGGTAATGTCTTTTGACGATGCTGTTGCCTACATCCAGAACTCTGAAACCACTTTGATTAATGAGGTTTATGAAGGCATGGAAGACGCCTGCAGCCAGTTGAAATCTTTCTACAAGCCGCTTTATGAAAAACTGGAATCCAAGAGAGAGCTTCCAGAAAGAATCCCTGCGCAGATACGGCAGAAGATTGATGCGACAAGGATGCAGGCAAGAAAGAAGCTGAATGTCCTGAACAGCAACCTTGTGATGCCGACTGACAAGAATCCTGATAAATTATTCGATTTCCACTCAAAACTCACAAAGAATCTTTTCGAGATGGTTCAGTTTGCGACAATCTACACACAGGTTATAAGCAATGCTTTGCCAAATGAGGAGATTCCATCTGAGCTTGGTGAGATAAAAGCAATAAACAATTCATTGAGCGATTTTCTTGAGCCAAAAATAACAAAGCTGAGGCAGCACCAGGAACTGAACCGGATTTTGAAAAGATACAAAGAGATACTTGAAAGCAAAGGAAAAACAGAGTCGCTGAAAGTCACTGCAACAGAGAATGAGGAAATGAGGCAGAGGGAAAAAGCAGAGCTTGAAAAAGAACTGAAAGAACTTACAGAAAGCGAAGCCTACAAAAAAGCGCTTGTTGTAAGGCAGGACATTGAGGCAACTGAAAAGAAAATAGGAAACCATGTCAATGCAGTGAAAACAAGCATCACATCAATCGACCGCGCGTTGAGAAAATGGGCGACTGCAAATTCAAGAAGCCACCAGCTGATTGACGATTACCTTAATGATACTTTGAACATGATAGTCAATGACAAAGAGCAGGAACAGCTTATGGAGATAATGAATTCCCTGTATGATCAGGTTTTGTCAGATGAGATAGATTTGAAAGACAATATCAAAACACGCTCTCTTGAAATAATAGATTCATTCAGGGGCGGAACATTAAGGCAGAGCGTAAGAAGCATTGTCTCTTTGAACAATGATTTGGAAAAGCTTAAGGCAATGTATAATCCTGCAATATTCAAGAAAGAAAATTCAATCAAAATAAGTCTGTCAGGAATGGAGAATGTAAAGTCAAAATCAGAAAGGTTTGAAACAAATTTAGGGTCAATTGAAGAAGAGCTAAAAGAAAAGAAGCAGAAAATAATCGACCGATTAGAATCACAGTTCAACATCAGGGTTGAGCAGTCTGTTTCTTTATAATCTCATTTGCAATTTCCAAGAACTTTTTCTCAGAGTCTTTTGGAATTCTTGCCCCGGCAGCAATTGCATGCCCGCCACCCTCACTCTCATTTCCTATTTTATCGCAGGCCTCATGCATAAGCTTTCCAAGATTAAGGCCTTTGTTAACAAGTCGCCATGTTGCACGCGCGCTTACTTTCACAAATTCGTCTTCTTTTGCAAAGCCGAATATCGCCTTGTGTTCCTGCGCGATTTCAGAGCCGAGAACCATTCCTGCGACAATCCCGACTATTGTGCTTTCTATCATGCTTTTTGCATCAAACCAGTAATACAGTTCCTCTTCATGGAGATTTCCTCTGCTCAGCCAGTCTATTGATGTTGCAAGGGCCTCCCTGTGCTCCTTGACCTTGCTTATTGCATAATGGTATTTTGTTCCTCTGTTTCCTAAGCATATTTCAACTCCAATCTCTGCCTCACCGTGCCTTCCAACTGCATTCAGCATGGTTCCGAATTCCTTGAGGTCCTGCAGGAATTCTCCTTCCTCTGAAAGTCTTGTGTAAACATCTCCGAAGATAAGCTTTATCTCCCAGTCCGGAGCAGATGCCTCAACAAGCCTTACAATAAGCGCAGAAATTAATCTTTTCTTTTCCTCTTCATCAAGGTCATTGTATACTCTCCACTTTTCTTTTGTTTGCAGCGGAATGTTAAGGTCTCTCAGTAATTCAATGCATCCGTTTTCATTTGCACTTATTCCGGGAATTGCCGGATTGCCTGAGAACTGCAGATATGGAACAAGCGGCCGCGTGAATCTTCCGTACAATCTCAAATCCTTTGTAATTGAAATCTGATTATGCTCAAGTGCAGTCTGAACTATTTTTTCATTAAGTCCTTTTATCCCGCCCTTTGAGTCCTGCATGTCTCCAAGTGCACCTATTAACGCAAGATAAGCCATATCATAATTCTTTTCATCCAATGCAAGTGCGAAGAAATAGCACATTCCTGCTCCGGATATTTCAGAGCCGCCGTCAAAACCGAAAGTGAATGGATTTAATTGATTGGGGTAATTCAAGTCAACCGGCTGGTGATGGTCAATAAT
>JAFGOX010000015.1 GCA_016926295.1 Candidatus Iainarchaeum sp. | reverse complement strand
TCCATTTCATCCCTGCCAATTGCTGTGATTTTCTTTCCAATCAATCCTTCCAAATCCGAAATTGTGTTTTCAGGGAATTTGCTTGTATAGGTTTCTAAGTAAACCTTATCTGATTTTTTGCAGGCCAGCAATCCGGCATAAGTTATCTGCTCGGGAATTAGTCCAATCCCTATGAGGTATATCATACTAATAACACTCTACCACAAAGTTTATATTGTATTTATAGTATTTGATTCAGATGAAAAAGGTCCTTATTGTGTTAATGCTGGCTTTGGTTCTTACCCCTTTAGTTTGTGCCCAAAAACACGCTGATTTGATTGTTAATGATGATGGAAGCGGGGAATTCAGGTTCAGCCAGGAAGAGGGCCTTACGTGCGCCAAAGGGCTTGAATCGATAACTGCCTCTTTGTTCAGTGCAGGTGGTAAGAATGTTTATGAGCGACAGCTTACCGCAAGGCTAACTTCTTTTGATTTGGCATCTTTTGATTTGATTTACTTCTATACTGACGATTCTTTGAATTACAGCGGCTCTGCAACTTATGAGAATGATTACATCTATGATTTTGCAGAGAGCACCATAAGTTATAATGAAGGAAATCTGTACCTTGTTTCAACATTTAAGGGGATAATAAGGGAAAGCAGTATAACCGGTTCTTTGGATAATCTGAATAGCGCGCTTGAAGATACCCTTTCAACATGCAGTGATGTTAACGGGGTTATAACTGTTTACAACAAGACTGAAAACCAGGTGATGTTTTCTGTTTCTATAAACAATTATAAGAATCTTTTCAAATCCGAATGTGCGAGAACGCTTTATAACCTAAAGGACTTAAAGTCAATTTCTGTTGCCGGTTTGGATGTCCCTAACAGCGAAGAAGCTTATTCCACCGCGAAAATAGAAAAGACAGGTTCATCAGTTTCAGTGACCTTTTCAGGAAGTGCGATAAAACCTGATTTTAGTTATGACGATTTGACAGTACACACTACTGCTTCTTATGACAAAGTGAGTAAAGAGCTTCTTGTCACGTCAACCATGTCATCTTCTGACAGATTTTTATTCGACAATTTGGCAAACCAGTTTAGTTTCTATCCTGCTGTTTCAGGCGCGGATTTGAATGTTGTTTGCGGCCAGAGCAAAAAGCTGTCTTTGCAGTTGGATTTTAATAAAAAGATGTTTAATGACCGCCGCCCGATGGACGTGACCCCGATTGGCTCAATGACCGTTGGCAATGATGTGATTAATATATTTAATTCACAGGTTTTGATATTCCAGAGCCCTACTGGTGCAGTTATAAATTATCTTGAAATCCCAAAATCATACTATGCCCTTCCCTTGACATTCATTACAGGTACTCTTGTTGTGGGAATTTCAAAGCCTATTGATTTGTTTACAATTACCTTAGCCCCGGGATATGATTTGATGAACTACACCATTGAACCAAGTTACAAAGAGCCAGGATACTACGAGTGGCAAGAACCCAGAAGCCTTTATTTCCTTGTTACTCCGTCTGAATTAAAGCCAAGCATCACCGAGCCTGTTTTGCTTGTTGTTGCGGTTGTTTTCCTTATTGGTTTTGTAGCTTTCGGGATAAAGTTAATATTTGCAAAGGTTAAGGAAGAAAAAGATAAGGGTGAGAAAAATGAATAGGGCGTTTTTTGGAAAAACCACGTGCTTGAAAATCCAGTATAACAGCGGAACAATCTATTTCCACATGGGGAAAAAAGAAGGAGAAAAGTGGATTTGGGACAAAGTGAAGATGGGGGAAGAGGAATGCGGGGAAATCGTAAGGGTTCTGAACGGTAAGCAGGACAAGGCAGCATTCTTCCATCAGTTTGGGGAGCACTCCAACAAGATTTGGGTCAGCAAGAAAGATGATGCGATTTTTGTAAAGATAAATGAAGTCAGCAAAGGTCTTACTGGAGGGGAGCAAGAGGTCCTTCGCATTATTCTGGAAAGATTAATTTTTGATTCTGCAAAGGAGGCGAAGTAATGGACAATAAAATCTTTATGATTGGAGGGGGAATTATCGGGGTTATTGTTATAATTATTGTTGCCATGTTTGCATTGCACATTTGCCCGCCAGCAGGGCCGTGGCCAAGCCCGCCATGGTGTGATTATTCTCAAGCTGCCTCTGGCCAGACAACACAGGCAGATACTGCCCAGACAGATGCTACTCAAGAGACTTTAAACTACTTGGATGAATATAATTGTTTTCCAAAAGACTGTAATTTGCCCCCTGGAATGAAAGAACTTTGCGAGAATTATAAAGCCGGAACTATTTCCTGGCCTGCGGACTGCAACGACTTTTCAGAGCAAAAATGCAGGGACTTGTGTGAATCAGAAAAGGCAAAGCCAACTGTCACTAAGCCAGTCACATTTATTGTTGATGTTCCTGAAAATACGCCGACAGAAGATGACAATTTATTCATTCAGATAATACCTATTGCCAATTACTCTTCATTTTACACAATGTCTCCAATGGAGCAGATAGACGATTTCAAATGGAAAGTTTCAGTATCGCTTGAGCCAAATCAGGGGATAGTGCATTACCGATATTTTAGAAACAATTTTGGAGATGCGTCAAGAGAAGAGATTCTTCCTGAGCAGGGAGAAGTTTACAGAGAAGCTTTTGTTAAGCCAGGGGATACTGTTTATGACAAAGTTAACAAGTGGCGATGGTTCCCCGCAGTTGGGGAGATTCTTCCACAAGTTGAGAGTCTTGTAAGCGAAACAGATATTATTACAAGAATTAGCAATGAGAAATTCCAAAGGGGATACCTTTACTATGATTTCTGGTGGGATGGCAGTGAAGATTTTGTTGATCCGACAAATGCACGCATGAAAGAGAAAAACGGAAACTGGGTTGGAATATGGCCGGCTTGGGATTATATTGAATCAGAGCCTTTGCCAAAATTAGGTTATGAGGGCCATAGTCATGTTCACACACCCGAAGCGTTGGATATTCATCTTTCAAAAACAAACGAAAGCAGTTTGAATATTTTATTGGGCCCACAGCTTTGCTGTCACAATCCTGATGCAGCAAAAGAGTATAGTGATGAATGGTGGGAAGCATGGTTTGATGAAATGGACAGATTCTCAGTCTACTTTGCAGAGGAGGCAGAGAAAAACGGAATTGAATATTTAGTTCTTTTTGATGAGAGCAACATGTGGAGAAACCCAAATGCACCAGCGGATATCAAGGAGCGCTATAGTGCGCACATCCAGAAAGTCAGGGAAGTTTACAGCGGAAAACTTGGATTATATTTCTATACAACTAATTCCTATAAGGAACCTGATGCAGTCTACCCATCATTAGAAGAAGCAGACATTTTCTCTCCTGCGCAGTTTGATTTCATTACTGTGTCTATGTGGGGCAGTTTGACAGACAAAAATGAACCTACTGCAGATGAAATAGAAGCAAACTTCAGAAAGATTGCAGAAGGCGGAATTAAATCTCTGTACGACAAATACAACAAGCCGATAATAATTGTTTCTTCAGCGTATCCGAGCGTTGATGGCGGGCTAAAGGGTGATATCGCATGGGACACGACCGGAATACAGATGTGGGATGAGTACAGTGATGCTTACACACTTGATTTGGAAGAGCAGGCAATAGGTCATGAGGGAATCATGCGGGTAGTCGCAGAAACGTCTTACATAATCGGTTACTATCCATTCACTTATGCATACACAACTCTTCCTGAAAGCAAAGATTGGAACATCAGGGGAAAGCCCGCAGAAGATATCATAGCTGGCTGGTATGCAAAGTTTGAGCAAGAGGGCAAATAAGTTTTTAAATTGGAGCAAGTTAATAGGTGCGATAAATATGGCAAGTCAAATCGATGAATTGATTAGTATAATAGAGCCTAGAAAAGATGAGTTCACGCCGACAGAAGCAAAAGACATGATTCTCAGAAAAGGTTACTCCTATGATATTGCGAATACAGTCATAGAGAAGGTTTATGGGAAGGATGCGTTTGCAAAAGAAGCGAAAATCGAGCTTAAAGAGGCAAAAGACAAAGGTTACCAGCATCACAAAATCTCAAAAAGGACATTCCTTATCATTGGCATAGTGATTATTGTCGCGGTCTTGGCAATACTTGTGTTTAGTTTTGTGTTCAATCCATTGACTCCTGCAGCAAAAGAATGCGGGAGCGATGAAACCTGCTTCTTTATCGAGGCTGCGACTTGCGCACCGGTCAGAGTAACCACTTTCAGCAATGGTATTACTACCCAGCGTGAAATATTAGGGATAAGCAACAATGAATGTGTTCTTTCTGTGAATGTCAGCGGGAACAAAAATATTAATGGGGATATGGTCTGCTCCCTTAACGCAGAACAACTAAACCATTATGTCCTGCACAAATCCTTTATCCTTTCAGATATCAAAGAAATGTGCTCTGGCGCCCTTGTAACCGCCATGAGCTAATCTTTTATTCTTTCTTATTTTATCTTGTTTATGCTAGGGATAAAAGTTCCGTTGATTAATGCAGAAGATGCCAAGCAACTGCTTTCTGACCAGAAAGTCCTTATTTTTGATAGGAAATTTATCCGTGAGAAGACTTACATTGTTTTCCCTGTTTCTGAAAAGGTTTCATCAAAATTAATTTCAAAACTGTCCGGATATGGGGCCGTGACAGTTGATATGGAGTTTGAAGATGCCCCAAGACGCTATACAAGCATTGCGGATTATCTTGCGGAAAAGATACCAAAGAAGGATTTGGAGAGCATTAACACAGCTTATGACGTTATCGGCAGAGTTGCAATAATTGAGATTCCCTGGGCCCTGGAAAAGCATGAAGCCCTTATCGGGGAAGCTATAATTGAGGTTAACAAGCAGGTCAAAACAGTCTGCAAGAAGGTTGGTGAGCACAAGGGCGTGTTTAGGATTCAGGAGCTTAGAGTCATAGCCGGGGAAGAGAATACAAAAACAGAATACATGGAAAACGGCTGCAGAATGCAGATGGATGTCGCAGAGGTCTATTTCTCCCCAAGGCTTTCTACAGAGCGCTTCAGAATCGCGCAGCAGGTGCAGGAAAAAGAGGTGGTTGGGGTCTTATTTGCCGGAATTGGGCCATTTGCCTTTGTAATTGCTAAGGTTCAGCCCAAAATAAAGAAAATTTATGCTGTAGAGCTAAACCAGGAAGCCTATAAGTGGATGGTTAAGAACGTTGCCTTGAACAAAATGGCCAAGAAAATCGAACCGATATGGGGGGATGTTAATGAGGTTGTTCCTGCCAGATTAGAAGGCTTATGCGACAGGGTTGTGATGGCCTTGCCAAAGGGTGGTGAGGATTTCCTTGAAGTCTCTATGAAAGCATTAAAGCCCGAAGGGGGCATTATTCATTTCTACTCTTTTGA
>JAFGOX010000014.1 GCA_016926295.1 Candidatus Iainarchaeum sp. | reverse complement strand
TTTGCATATTCAGAGAACCAATAAGGTTGTTGCGATTGATTCATCTCCTCTGGCCATTCAGGTCTGCAGAGCCAGAGGGATAGAAGATGCACGAGTCTTGGATTTTGAACATATCGATAATCTTAAAGAGCGATTTGACACAGTGCTTATGCTAGGCAACAATTTCGGGCTACTTGGCAGTTTGGACAAAGCAAAGAAACAGTTAGCAAAGCTTTACAGCATAACGAATCCCGGAGCCATCATCATTGCGGAAAGTAAGGATCCCTATCAAACTGACGATCCGGTTCATTTGGACTACCACAAGAAAAACAAACAAAAACGAAGAATGTCCGGACAGCTTAGAATAAGAATCAGATATAGAACCTACATAAGCGATTGGTTTGACTATTTGTTTGCAAGCGAAACTGAAGTTGAGCAAATTGTTAGTAACACCTTATGGAAGATTGAAAAAGTGTTCAAATCAGAAAATGGAATGTTTGTAGCTATCCTTAGAAGAGACTGAAAAACCTTTTCTTTTTCTGGAAACTTTTGTCATAATTTACTGCCAAGCTTTTAATTTATTTTTGTGCTCCATTATGCCATGGAGAAACTAGTAAATCTAGCGATGCGGAAACTTAGGGAAAAACATCCATGGCTCGCTAAAGGCATGATTGGCGTTATGGATGGCAAAGTAATAGAATATGGTGATGCTGAATACTATGCATACATTCTCCCGGAATATAAATTCGGAGGGCTTTTAGACACTGAAAGACTTGAAATCTGGCTTAAGGGCCATGGTCGATTCAGTAATGCATTAGAACTGGCATGTGGGGGCGGCAGAGCCACACGTATTTTGGCCAAGTATGCAGAACATGTCGATGCTGTTGACGTTAGCCCAAGCCAATTGCGCTATGCAAAACAAAATGTAGAATCAGCCAATGTTACATTTATTCATGATAATATGATGTCCTTTGCGAACGCTTCTGCAGATAGATTAGCAGATTACGACTTAATTCTATCTTTCTGGGGTTTTTTCTACGCAGCAAACGATGAGTTTGCTAGAACCGGAAAGCAAAAAATAGTTCAGCGCAACCCTAGAAGGGCATTTGTCAGAGCAAGAAAAAATCTGATGAACTTCTTTTCTAAGATCGGCCCAGAAGCAAAATTTCTTTTTTTCCATGTCAGGAGTGATACTCAAGAGCAAAGAGTGTACCGTCAGATAATAGGAACATATTGTCCAGTATTCATGCCACCAAGCAGGACACCAAGCGAAATTCTGCTGCCGCAAGCGCTCAGCGAATGCGGACACAGATTCAACTGGCTGAATGTGGAAGGTGAAGTCCAGTATGACACAATGGAAAAGGCCCTTGAGACAAACCTAAATTTCCATCTTAGAGGCTTCTTTAATGACAAGCCTGAGTTACCGGTAATTTATAACGTATTGCGTAATGAATTGGAGCGGTATGAGAACGAAGGAAAAATCCACATGCAAGCGGGGTACATTCAGATTGACAGCGCAGAAGATTGAACAGGTACTCGGCAAGGACTTTGCAGGAATATTTGAGCGACTGTTCAAAGATAACGACGTCGTCTCTGTAAGCCTGTGCGGATCTTATGGAAGGGCGGACAACAGAAAGGATTCCGACATAGATTTATTTATTGTGGGCAGGGACTGGCAGAACGGCAATGTCCAAGTTGTTCATTACATAACTGGGAAAACCAGACTCGATGTAATGCTATTCGACTATGAAAGAATAGTTGATCCTGAAGAGGTTCACGAAAAACTGCTGACTGTATTGCTGAAAAAGTCCAGAATTGTGTTTTGCAAAGATGAGCGCGTTCGAAAAGCATTAATGAAGTTCTCTGATTCTTCAAAAAAATATTCTATAAGCGAATCCGAAATTCAATCTATATGGTACAACTTGATCTGGAACCTAAGCAAGGCAAGATCATATCAGGAAACTATCCCTGACCTATCACAGATAGTCTGTATTGAAAGCTTCTATCTAATCGGCCTGTGCTATGCAAAAATGCTCGGGATAGAAAGCTATAGTTTCGCGGAAAGCCTTAAGATTATGCGCGAAAAGAACCCTTTGTTCTGGCAAAAATATCTCCTTGTTTTGCAACAAGAAGATAAGATCTCCGGATTAACCGCGCTTCTAAGCGATTTGCCAAATGCAGACAAAAGAAACCTGAGATCTTTTATAGAGCTCGATGGTTTCATAAGCCCGATTACAGTAATAGTCAGCTCCAGCAAAAATGAATCATTCAAAAAATATATGGATAATCTGGTGCTAGATAATGGTTGAGGCAGTGATATTTGATTTGGACGGAGTGCTAATAGACAGCGAAAAATATTCTTCATCAGTAGAATTGCCATTTCTGAAGTCTGTGTGCACTGATTGGGATAACTCCTTTCATCCAAAAGGACTGTCAAGGAAGGATGTGTACAAAATATGCAGAGAAAGAGGTTGGCTTAAGATAAGCTGGACAGAATTCTTTAGAAAGTACGAACTTGCTTCACAAAAGGTTTACTCAGACTTATGCCAGCTAAACCCTAATGTATTGACCTTGCTTAATTTACTGCGTGCACAAAGGATTAAGATTGGAATTGCGACTTCTTGCCCGCAAAAAACCGCAGAGTTGGTGCTCAGCAGATTCAAAATAAAGTCTTATTTCGATGTAATAAAGACAAATGATGATGTAACCCTAAGCAAACCTCATCCAGAGATTTATTTGAAGACCGTGAAGGCTTTAAAAGTGAACCCTGCAAATACAATAGCAGTAGAGGATTCTATTAGTGGTTTGACTGCAGCAAAAAAAGCTGGACTTATCTGTCTACAGTACGGCCCTGAAAAGACAGAAATTGCCGATGCAAAAGTAATAGATTTTTCAGAAGTTTCTATTCCCTTTTTAACAAGCCTGCAAAAGAACTTCTCCTTTACTGTTGAAAATAATAACTTCTGAACATCTAAGAATATCGTCTTCAGTCTGGTCATTTCTGTTGATAACTTTAACAAACTTGTCATCCATGTCGACTACGTCTACAGGTTCCATTCACAATATCCTCTTGGATCTTCCTTCTAATGCTTCTTTCATTTTTGCAAGATCGTGCTTAGAGGGAATCACTATTAAACCGTCTATCTTATGAATATTTCCCTCATATTCAAAGAATCCAATATCGTACAAGTCAAACCATTTTTTCTCAACTTTAGTAAAATTCCAATCTTTTGGTATTTCCGGAGGCTCCCTCATCACCACGACAAGATCTATGTCCGAGCCCAGCTGGTTCCTGTATGGCTGTTCGTACAATCCGAATTGGCCTTCTGCGAGCGAAGCCCAAACATATGCTTCTTCAACGGTTTTGCATTTGGCAAGAATCTGCAGCAGCCGTTTCCTTGCCTTATTCCAAACGTCTTCCTGGTCTTCGTAAAGTATTTTGGCAGGTTTCATTTCAACACTTCGCAACAGAACATAATTATTTAATTCTTGCGCAGGAAATCTTTAAATAATCATAAACAAGATTTTGTTCCATGAAGAAAAAGTGGTTAAAAGAAAGATGGCTCAGGAGCCTGTTTCTTACTGTGATACTTTTCGCGATCGGGTTCAGCGATTATCTCGTAGAGAAAGGCATACGAATGGGCGGCTGGGTGCTTGCAGCATCAGTCTTTGTC
This sequence comes from Candidatus Iainarchaeum sp., assembly GCA_016926295.1. GTDB lineage: Archaea > Iainarchaeota > Iainarchaeia > JAFGOX01 > JAFGOX01 > JAFGOX01. The sequence continues at coordinate 863 of JAFGOX010000014.1, read as the reverse complement.
GTATGGGGGGTTCTCTACGTGGCAAAAGCGGATAAGGTGCTGCTTGAATGATACGCCTTGCAAACCAGAACGATGTAGAAGAGATTACGTTACTTTTGAATTCTGAAGAGTTTACGAAGACCTTTCCTGGCGAGATATATGACGAAGCGGAAATGATTCAGAAGCTCGAGGTGCCGCAGAACATCAACATCGTAGCGGATGAGGGTGAACTAGCAGGATATCTGTGCGCGGAAGTCGAACCCGGCTTCGCATTTGTTGTGTTCCTTGTAGTTAAACCTCAATTCAGAGGCAGAAGGATAGCATCTCAGCTGATGGATTATTTTGAATCCCTCTGCAGAGCAAGAAAGGTTCACAAAATAGGATATCTGGTTAATATAGAAAACACTATAATGCAGAAAATCAGCGAGAAACAGGGCTACAAGAGAGGATATACTTTCCAGTATTTCCACAAGAGTATCAAATGATAAAGATTATTGATGTAAGCGTACCGGAATACACAATAGAAACAGAGCCGGACTATCTTAAGATTGGAAAAAAGATAGACGTTGCAGTAGGGAAAGCACTGCCAGATGGAAAGTATGTGTACAGAGCGATCGGTGCAGATGACCATCCAGGAAAAAGTGTAAATGAATTGGTTGAGATAATAAAGAAGCTAGGGACAGACAAGTATGACCCGAACAGAAAGGAAATTGCGTTTGAGGATTTTTGCAATTATGACCACCATATCCACGCGGGAAGGTTTGAAATCAAAGACGGAAAAATTGTGGAGGATCCGGATAATGAAGTTCCTTCGCAGTTCGGCGATGATATCAAGAAATTCTACCATAATGTGCTCCACGACAGAGGGTATAGAGTAAGACTTG
>JAFGOX010000013.1 GCA_016926295.1 Candidatus Iainarchaeum sp. | reverse complement strand
GTAGGTGTCAGACAGTATGCCCTCATTCATGCATTCGCTTTCCTGCGCGATTCTTTTTGCCTGCTCCATGCTCAATGTTGAATTGGCGGGTTCGGTTTGCCCAATTTGTGTTTCTGTTGTTACCGGTTCAGTAGTCAGAGTACCGACTAAGGATAATAAGCCAAATCCGATTATTACAACTATTACGATTCCTATTAGAAGTATAAAACTTTTCATTTTAACCGTTTTTATATACGCCACAAGTAATAAAAATTAGTAAGCCCCCGGTGGGAGTCGAACCCACGACCTTCTGCTTACGAGGCAGACACTCTACCAACTGAGCTACGGAAGCAAAAAAGAAGTCCGGCTTAGTGAGAGCTAGACGTATCTGGCGTTTCTGGTGCAATCGGTATGCTGTGGCAGTAGCAATAGCATTGCCCGTCATTTCCGCAGTGCTTTGATTGTTCAATTTTCAAATCACCGATTAAAACAAAATATGGCTCTGCCTCTGATGGCCATAAACCGTCACCAGTTTCATAACCGTAGTTAACGCAGGCGGTCTGGCACGCTTCTAAAGAAGTGAATTCAACATCGTATTTATCCTGTTTTGTGATTTCCTTTGCCCAGAACTGTTTGCTTTCCTTGTATTCCCCTCTTACAACAACCCAGTCGCCGTTCTTTATTCCTTCCATACTAACTGCTGATTGTCCATCCATCAGGTCGTACCACACCTGAACTGTTTCGCCTTCAGAGCTTAGCTCGAAGCAAGGACATAAGAGCATTCCAAAGGTGCTTACCTTTCCGTACAATTGAACTTCCTGATTGAAACCATACTCATTCAACAGCTCATAGACGGATATTGTGCCCCTTGGCTTTTCTATTCCTGACATAGTGCTTTCAACTACATCTTGTGTTTGCACTCTTTCGCCTATGCCTTGGGAGGCGGATGAAGCGATTTCTGATGGGGGGCTTATTACGAACACTAATGACATTATTACAATCACAGCCATTATTCCGATGGCAAGTCCCATTTTGTTCATTCTATTCCTCCTGATGCTAACATAGCCCCGCCCGGATTCGAACCGGGGTCCTCGGCTCCAGAGGCCGAGATGATTTTATGGGGCCCAAACAACTAAGTTACGAGCCTGGCCACTACACCACGGGGCTATTAGAACCGATTAATGTGTTTAGAATTATTAAATTCAATCATGCTTATATATCTTTTTATCTCCTCCTGTCTTGATAATGTGAAATAATTCCCACATATTATTTTTGATGGATGGAATCCTAGTTCTATGAAACAGTTTCTAGCTTGTTTTAATAGTGCTTGATTATAATTCTTAAATGATATTCTTTTTAAATTTGCATCTTTTCTTGACATTCTATATATTGACCCATCTGTGTCTATTAATCCTCTGATACATGCGATAATTAATTTTTTGTCCTTAAGAATCCATTTAGGAATTGTTACTTGGCTTGTTATTTTGTTTCCTTTCTTTAACCCCATTTCCAGGAAATAATCTACGAGTGCTTTGTTGTAGACATTGACGTACATTGCTTTTGACCTCTTGCTTTTGTATATTCTGGGTTGCACATCGAATAAATCCTTGAATAGCCTGAAAACATGGTTAGTAAGATAATCACGGTCATTTTTTGCATGTCCTGCAATTCTTATGGAGTAGGCTCTGACTTTTTTCCCTTTGGAGAACGCATGAATGTTACCATCACCGAGAATTATTCCTACTAATTCAGCCAATTTCTCTGACTTTTTGGGAATTTTAATTTTTCCTGTGTTACCTGTTGAGTTTTTGCCTCCTTTTGATTGGCCCCATTTATCGTCTCTTACTTTCATCACAAACTGGTCAAATCCGTGGTTTTTATTGAGTAGGTCAAAAATCTCCTTTGGGATAAGGCAGTTTTCAAGCCTCCATTCTTTTAGTGCGGGTTCAGATACACTTAATTTTTTTGCCATGCTTTTCCAAGTAAGTTTGTTGTTGTCTTTGTGAGTTTCAATAAGTTTCCTTTGTTTTCCCTTTTCAAGTTTGATTCGCATGCTAAGTATAGGTTAGAAGTAGATTTAAGGTTAATGATTGGCCACTACACTACGGACTAAGATAAGCCTATACAATAAACTCACACTGAAAAGGAATAAATACGTTATGCAATTGTTTATCTGTGATATTATGAAGTTCTTGGATATATTTAAGAAGAAACCTGAGGCGAAGGAAGAGAAAAAAGAGGAAAGCAAGGCAGTAGTGCCAGCACCAAAACCGCAAGTAGACAATCCTTGTTCATACTGTGGCAATGGCGGTGCCAACAAGAAATGGGCAGGCCAGTATTGGCACAAGCAATGCATCAGACAAGCTAAAAAAGAAGCCAAAGGTATGATTTAATGCGAATTGCAATTTTGGGCTCGTCCAGAGGACGGGTTAAAGACATAGCTAAGGTTACTAATGAGGATTTGGATAATTTTGTGAATAATTTGTCAGATATTCTTTCAGAAAAAGTTTCAGAAGTCCGAGTTGTTCCTGAAAACAGTCTTTATTTTGATGTTGCGCAGGCTTTCAGGAAAAAAGGCGGAAAAGTTATAGGAATTGTTCCAGAAGGCGACAAAATATACGGTTATGACTGGCTAAAACCTAATTTAGACAAAATAGATGAGAAAGTAGTGGCTCAAGATTGGTATTGGATGTCGCACCACTTATTTCAAAACACAGATGAAGTTCTTTGTTTAAGCATGTCCGCAGGAGTTTTTTCAGACTTAGGAATTTTAAAATATCTTATTGGCCACAAAAAGTTAGAAATTAAGAAATTAATTGTATACAAACCGTTTTTATCAGAAGGAAAATTACCTTTGGAAGTCGAAGATGTGTTCAAAGGTATTCTAGTTTATGCCGATACTCTGGAAGAAATAGAAAAAGAATTGTCTGTTTAAAAAGCCTTATAAGGACTTTCTTCTAATTAATAGAAATTTTAGGGGGGTATGCATATGGCAACCGAAATGCAAAAAAGAGCAGCAGAATTACTTTTAGAAATTAATGCTGTCACTTTGAAACCTGAAGATCCTTACACTTACAAATCAGGTAACTTGGGTCCTATTTACACAAACTGCAGACTTTTGAATTCTGCACCAGCACAAAGAACAGAAATGGCAGGATTACTTGTTAGAAAAATTGAAGAGGACCTTGAATTTAAACCGCATGTAATTGCTGGAACCGCAATGGGCGCAATTTCACATGCTACTTTAATCGCAGACAGAATGGGATTACCAATGGTTTATGTTAGACCTGATGAAAAAGACCATGGACTCCCAGGGAAAGTAGTTGGGGAGTTAGAAGTGGGCGACTTGGCTTTGCCAGTGGAAGATTTAATCACAACAGGCGGAAGCGTACTTGGAACTGCAAGAGGAGTCAAGGAAAAAGGCGCACACGTACATGAGGCACTCGCAATATTCCAATATGGTTGGGAAGAAGCAAAGGAGAACTTCAAAAAAGAAGAAGTAATCTTGCACACAGTTACTGATTTAACTGCCATGGTAGAAGTTGCAAATGAAAAAGGTGTTTTGTCTGACGCGGATGTAGAACTTGTCAGGGAATGGATTAAAGACCCTGTTGCGTGGAGTAATAAAATGAAAGAAAAACTAGGAAAGGGGGAATAAGATGGAAGAAATAATTCCCTTAAAAAGAAGTGTAATACCCGCCCTTGATGTAAAAAGTCTTACTGATTTGAATGAAATCATTGAAGGAACGCATGATGTAGAAGGTATTGGCGGTTATAAAGTAGGTTTTTCACTTGGATTGAAACACGGACTTGATTCAACAATGAGCGTAATACGCAAAATAACAGACAAACCAGTCATCTACGACCATCAGAAGGCCGGAACTGATATTCCTGATACTGGGAAGGTTTTCATGGATGTTTGCAGTGATGTGGATATAGATGCAGTAATTCTTTTTCCGCAATCCGGACCAAACACCCAAACGGCATGGACTGAAGCAGCAAAAGAAAGGGGTTTGAAAGTTATTATAGGCGGAGAAATGACACACCCGGGTTATTTAGAAGGTGAAGATGGATACATACGAAACGAAGCGCCAGACAAAATCTATGCAAGGGCTGTTGATGAAGGCGTGACAAACTTTGTTGTTCCAGGAAACAGAATTCCAAGGATGGAACATTACCGCGACCTAATTAAAGAAACCGGTTTAGAAAATCCAACTTTTTTCTCACCAGGTTTAGTTGCACAAGGTGGAGTGATTTCAGAAGGCGCAAAAGCCATGGGTGACTTGAGCTGGCATGCAATTGTAGGTAGGGCAATAACTGGGGCAGAAGACAAACATGCAGCTGCAGAAGAACTTACAAAAAACTTAGAAGATTCATAGAATCTTCTTTATCTCTTTCTTTAATATTTCATTAATTGTTGCACCGTCTGCTTTTCCACGCAATTCTTTCATTGCATCGCCCATTAGTTTTCCTATTGCGCGTTCGCCCTGCTCTTTTACCATTGCCTTGTTTCCTGCAACAATCTTCTGAATTATTTTCTCAATTTCTTTTTTGTCAACACCAGTCAGGCCCATTGCATTAATTAAATCATTCAAATTAGCATCAGGATTCTCGCTATATTGTCCTAGAACTTCATCAACAACATCTTTGCTTATTTCCCCGTTCTTCACGGCCAGCAAAACACATTCAATATGGCTTTCGGTTAAGTTCTGAACAGGGAATCCGTCCCTTCTCAAGCTGACCAATGTGTTGAGCAGTATGCTTGCAGACAGCTTTGGGTCATATTTGCTTTCAACTAGGTATTTGTAGAAGCAGGCCCAGTTTGATAGTTTCATCTCATTTGCCAAGTCGTCGCTTAATCCTAATTTCTTGTATTCTTTGACTCTTTCTTCTGGGGTTTTTGGCAAGGTTTCCTTTATCTTTTTCAAATGTTCTTTTGCAATTATGAACGGCTGAATATCAGTTTCAGGATACATTCTTTCTGCAGTAGCTAATGGTCGCATGTAAGTGGAGTGTCCGTCTTCGCTTGCTTGTCTGGTTTCTTTTATCACACCTTCCTTCAGCCTCATTACTCTTTCCATGACCACAGTCATTGCCAATTCAGCTGAGTCTCTGTCTGCGGCAACAAGAGCAAATGCATCCTCATTTTTGCATTGGAGTTTCTTTCTGACATTTTCAACTTCTGCTTTTGTGATTCCATAAGCAGGCAGTTCATCGCTGTGGAATAATCCTTCAACGCCAGCCTTGACTTTTGCATAGCCTGCAAGTTCGCTTCCGAACCTTGGCTTTTCTCCGCCAATCTTTCCGGCCAGATTGCTTAGCTTGACTGCGATAACCGCACCATTTTCTGCCCTGAGCATTTCCTTGATGACTTTTGAATCAGTGTTATTGAAAACACCAGTAACATTCACGTTTTCGTTCTGGACTGGTTTTACTTTTTTCAGGTTAATAAGTAATTGCTGCCTTTTTATTTCATTAATTATGTATTCATTTATTCCTTCTAATTCCTGCACGCCTTTAATCTCGCATCTTGCCCCATCTTTTATTGAAATGTTAACATCCTGCCTTACAGTTCCTAGCCCCCTTTTTGCCCTGCATGTTCTTCTAACCATTGTTCCTATTGCCAGAGCTATTTCTTTTGCGTGCTCAGGAGTCTTAATGTCGGGGAATGTTGCAACTTCAATCAAAGGAATTCCAAGTCGGTCCAGTCTGTAATGTATTTCATTTTTCTTTCTTTCAATTATTCTGGCTGCATCTTCTTCCAGAACAATATCTGAAACTCTTACATCTCCGTTTTTGGATTTTATTGTTCCGCCCTGTGCGATTAATCCGGTTCTTTGGAATCCGGAAGTATTTGAGCCGTCAATTACAGTCTTTCTCATAAATTTAATAGAATCAACAGGTATTCCGCCAACCATTTCCGAAACGTTCAGCGCAACATCAACTGCATCCTTATTTGGACCTACCGGCGGCGCGCCATCACTTTCTACAAGACAGGTTGTATCTTTGTATCCCTCGTAAACATATTTTGTCCCTTTTTTGTATGCCTGTATGGCTGCTTCATCAAACTTTCCAAGTTCAGAAGCTACCGGCCTCAGAAACCTTTCAATTTTGATATCCGGATTGTCATCTCTCAAAACAGTGGGGCAGTTGCAGAACAGTTTCTTGCCTTCCAGTTGCATATGGCATTCGAGCCCGCAAATTAGTCCCAGTTTCTTGTAATCCATCACAAGAATTAGCCCCTTACTCTTATATATTTATGCTAGTCAGAAATACCTTGCGTCATCATACCGTCCAATCAGTAGCGGTCTGTGTCATCACCCTAGCACTATAAATGAGATTGAGAAGTTTTATAAGTAATATCTATGTATTTTTTGTTATGGAAAAGGTCTTTGACACTCATTTTCACATAGGCCATTTTGGCAGTTATCCCTTCACGAATAACCTCCCTATTTTCTTTGATGAAGATGAACACAGTACAGTTGAAGCAGTAAAAGCCAAAATGAATAAATTGGGAATATCTGCGGCAGTAATAATGCCACATTACACCCCCGAAAAGCCAAAATCTTTCAATGATTTTAATCCTTTAGTTTGGGAAGCAATAAAAAAAGAAGAAATTTATGGGGGGTTGTGGGTTTCTCCAGAACCAGAAGTTTGGGAATTAACTGAAAAAGTTTTTGAAAAAATCAAACAAGAGAATAACAAGAAAATTGTAGTATTGAAAATGAGCCCGGATTCACAAAATTCAGGAAGATCATGGGATCCTGCTTGTTTTTCAGAACATAAAGAATATTCAGAAAAATTATTCAAGATAATTGACTTTGCAGCAGAAAATAATTTAGTAATTCAAACTCATACTGGAACTAATAATTCAGATATAAAGAAATACGCAGCATTTGTAGAACAAAATGAAGCTTTATTATTAGAAAAGAAAGTGAAAATAGATTTCATACATTCTGGCGGAACTGCAGGCGGACAAATTAAGTTTGCAAACAAATATTTCTTTGATTGGATAGATAAAGGCCTTGACTTCTATGCTGATTTATCATTTAGCAGGGACTTTGGAGTAAGATTACTAATTAAAAGAGCAATGCAGTTAAACAAAGGCTTAGACAGAATCTTATTTGCAAGCGATGAACCATGGGGATCATTCAGAGCAAGGCTAACCCTAATCAAAGAAATGAATCTTCCTGAAGAAATAGAATCAAAAATATTATGGGGCAATGCTGAACACTTATTTATTAAGTAGCCTTATAAATTTAACTTACTTTAACTTTAGTCCGGGGTAAAAACATGGGAAATGAATCGCTTTCTAGATATTTTGAACTAACTGATTGGCCATTAATTCCATTTAAAGGCCCAGAATTAAAAGATATGATTTTTGAAATAGATAAAATTACTTTTTCCTTTGGAACAATGCCACAGCAAACCTTAGTTAATGAAGATGATTTCATTAAAGAATGTGATGGTTCTACTCTCCAATTCACAGAAAAAATCCAAGTCGACTAATATTTAAATTTAACCCCTCTTTATTAGTAATATTGTTAAGGGGAGATGGTTATGTCAGTTGTTAGTCAGACAATGAATGAAATTATAATGCCTACTCTGAAAACAGAGTTCCAGGATTTTTTATGCAATAAGAAGCTTTTCCTTAATTTGGAAAGTAAGAAAATTCATTTTAAGGGCCCGCTTGTGGCAAAATGGGACCACTGGAGCTTTGATGCGGATATTACTGTTGATGAGAATGCAATCCTTGGTGCAGAGAGCCATGCCGGAAAGAACATGACTGTTTTTAGGGTAGATGGAAAATTCGATATTGGCAGAAAATTCAAACAAAAAGAAAATGATGTAATTTATGGAAATATTGCCGCACAGATAAACTGCATGCTTTTTGCAGATGATTTTAAAGTTCACGGAGATATGGAAGGCCACGGTGACTGCATTTTCGGTAAAGCAAAAATTGATGGCAATGCAGAGGCAAGGTCAATAAGCGCAGCGGATTCTTTGGTAGTTAAAGACAAAATCTGGGTTGTAGGCAAATTATCCTCATCAGAGGGGTCGGTTAAATCAGGGGAAAGCATAGTCGCAAAGGATATAGATGTAAGGCACACAGTTGAATCTAAAAAAGGTAGCGTGCTTGCTGTCGGAACCTTGGATGCAGAAGAGGTTATTGCTCCAAATGGCAATATTAAAGTAAATGACCTTAAAGTGTACGAGCCGTTTAATATTAGACATGTCTGCTCTAGGGTTAACATAAGAAAAATACAGGCAGGAACTCCGGACAAACCAGGCAAAATAACGGTTTTGGATGGCAAGAGTCGAAAGCTGCTTGAGAAAGGAATTGCCGAAGGGGAAATTGAGCTTGTTGCAGGCGAAATAACTAGTTAAATTAACGTCGTTTGACGTATATAACTTACTAGTAGTAACAATTATAAGGAAGGTATATAAACCTTCTCGCTATTCTTTTAATTAGGGAAAGACTATAGGGGAGCTAGTAATGAGCGAAATATCTGATAAAATAAAGGCTAAGCTAATAAAAGAAAAAGGTGGGCCCAAAGAAACTAGCAGACTTGAAGAAACTTTGGGTGGTGAGCTTGCTGAACAAGTAAGGTGTGCACCTCTAAGTAATACTATTTCTGATGATGTAAGAAATTCAATTGAATTTGAAAATAAAGAAACCGGAGAAATTAAACCTGCGCCCGAGTCAATGACTAACGCAGAATTAATCGCACTTACAGACAATATCCCGCGAACTGTTGGCTTAAAAACTGAAGATTGGGGGCTTATGGCTGTGCAAGGCCATTTAGTTCTTAACGGTCCTGAGTTTGATAGTATTTTTGAGAATTTAACGCCTTTAGGAAAAGTATTTGCAAACAGTGCAGATGAACTTACTATGGACCAAATGGCATCATTGTCAATTGCTGACGAAAAAGATAGGCAAGAACGCGAAGAATACGAAAAAAAGCTCAAACAACTAACAGAAGAAAATAAAGGTAAAGCATGGTTTGTTGAAACTCCTGATGGAAAAAAAGAACTTTATAGCTTAGAATCTCTAACCCAAGCATTAAATAAAAAATAAATTATTTCTTTTTCTTGTCTTCGTTTTTACATTTCTTGCAAATACCATCAGTACTTATTTTTGCACGCCCCCCGCATTTAATACAGTGATCAACCACTTTCATTCTAATTCACCTGCCAGATTAGAACTCATCATATTCTTAACTTCATCTTTTTTCGCATGAGCAAGAACCCACATCAGTTTTACAAGTGCGGTTTCGGCAGTCATGTCATTTGCAGGTATTACGCCCGCATTAATCAGCATTCTTCCCGGCTCGTAAACATTTAGATTTACTTTCCCATATACTGTTTGCGTTGCCACGACAACAGGGATATCTAGCTTCTCAATAGCTTTCAGATATCTTTCATTGATGTTTCCCAGGCCCGTTCCTTCCAATACAATCCCTTTTGCCTTTGTTTTCAATAGGCTTTCGTCAAACCCCGGGTGCATCTTGAGCAAAGCAACATTTGTTTCGATTTTCGTGTCTGCGCTTATTTTCTTTTTCTGTTTTGGTTTGTATTTTGGCTTTTCTATCCATTCCAATCCTTTTTTCAGTAGTTTTCCGTTTCTGGTTTCCATTGTTATTCTTGCAACAGGTTCTGTATTGATTGATTTGAATGCGTCTCTTCTTGATGAATGCATTTTCCTTACTTTTGTTCCTTTGTGAATTAAGCATGTTCCATCATCCATATTTTCATGCATGCACACATAGACCCCAGAAACATCCGCATGCCCTGCGAAGTATAATGCGCTTAATAAATTAGTTGCCGCATCAGAGCTTGGTCTGTCAGAAGACCTCTGTGCGCCAACAAATACAACCGGAACTCCTGTATTCTGAATCATGAAGCTTACTGCTGCGGATGAATAGTGCATTGTGTCAGTTCCATGGGTTACCACGATTCCGTCAACGCCCTTGTTAACCCCTTTCTCTATTCCCTTTGCCATCTTGACCCAGTCTTCAGGGTCTATGTTCTCGCTAAGCTTCTTTCCGATTTCCTCTGTTTCTATGTTTGCGATTTCCTGAATCTCAGGGATTGCTAAAATTAAATCTTTAGTGGTGAAGTCTGAGCGAACACCACCATGAGTATAATCAACTCTGGAAGCGATTGTTCCACCGGTTGAGAGCACGGCTATTCTTGGAAGACCTTTTGTTTCCTTTATTTCAACATCTGCCTCGAATTTCCCTACTTTTGCTTTTTTCCCGAGCTTTTCGACCTTTGCGCCCTTGTCTATTTTCAGGCCTATATTGTAGCCATTATCCAATTTGATTGTGATGTAGTCTTTTCCTTCATAAGTAGAACTTGGTATGACAATACCTTCATAGTTTCTGCTATTTTTCTCAATTTTGACGCGTTCGCCTGTTTCGAAGTCCATATCACATACAGGTTGTTACCCTTTATATTCCTTTTTGTGAAAAGATAATTATGCGACTTCTAGCTTTATACTCCGGTGGAAAAGACTCCTGCTATGCAATTTATCTGGCGCAGAAACAGAGTCATAAAATAGTGAATATGTTTGCAATGGTTTCGGAATCTGACGCAAGTTACATGTATCATGTTCCGAACATAGGGCTTACTGTTTTGGGTGCAAGGGCAATGAATATTCCATTAGAACTGGTTCCGACAAAAGGCGAAAAAGAAAAGGAAGTTGATGATTTGGAAAGAGCCCTGAAAAGCGTTAAGGTAGACGGGCTGTTGACTGGAGCAGTTAAGTCAAACTACCAGATGTCTCGTGTAGAAAAGATATGCGAAAAGCTGAGTCTGGAAGCAGTTGCGCCATTGTGGCAAAAAAACGAGGATGAACTGTTGCAGGCGATGCTTGATGCGGGCTTTGAGATAATAATTGTCGGAGTGGCCGCAGAAGGTCTGGATGAATCATGGCTTGGAAGGAAAATAGACAAGCAGGCATTTGAAGAGCTAAAAAAACTAAGGGAAAAATATGGTGTTAGCATAATGGGCGAAGGCGGAGAATACGAATCATTTGTTCTGAATGCTCCACACTTTAAAAAAAGAATTGTCATAGATGAAGCAGAAACCCTGTGGGACGGAGTTAGGGGCACATACAACATAAAGGATGCCCATCTGGAGTGATTAAGTGGATTATATTAAAATTGCAGCAAATGTTTTAGACAATTTGAATCCGGATTATTACGATATCAGATATAGTGAAGGAAATTTTACTGCAATGTCTACTGAAAAAAGCAAAATAAAAAGTCTCAGTTCCGGAAAATCCACTGGAATCGGAATCAGAGTCGTTTACAAAGGCGCGCAAAGTTTCTGCAGTACTGAGATAATGACAAAAGATTCAATTTCCAATGCTGCAAAAAACGCATTTAAACTTGCAAAGTCAATTTCGTCAAAAAATCATTTTGAAATTGATATGGGAAAACTCCCGCAAAAGAGAATAAAAGCAAAGGCAGTCGGAAAAAAACTTCCTGATGCTATGAGTCTTGAAGAAAAAATATCAAATATCCTTGAATTTTCCAAATACGGTGCGAATATTGACAAGAGAATTAAAAATGCGGACATAATTTATTCTGATAGTTTGGGAAGCGGGATGTTTTTGAACTCAGAAGGCACTGCGGGCGAGGCATTGATTCAGAGAGTGAGGATTGGGAGCAAAATCAGTGCGAAGCAGGGGGCAAGGATAGAAGCCTCAGGCGATGCAAGAGGGGCAATAGCCGGTCTTGAGTATGTGTTCAATGATAAAATTTATGAAATAATAAACAAGAATGCAAAGGAAAGCGTAAATCTTCTTTCCGCGAAACGGCCAAAATCCGGAACTTATGATTTGGTTTTGGATAGTGAGATTTCTGGAACTTTGGCGCATGAGGCAATAGGCCACGCAACAGAAGGGGATGCAATAGTTACCAAAGAATCTGTTTTGTGTGGGAAACTTGGCGAGCGTTTGGCTTCGGATATTGTAAGTCTTTCTGACGACCCTAAACTTAGGGAATTTGGGTTTATAGGATATGACAGCGAGGGCATGAAACCAAAGAAGCACAACCTGATTGTGAAAGGGGCGCTTAACGAATACTTGTTGGACAGAGACAGTGCGTCAAAGCTCGGTATGAAGCCGAATGGGGCGTCACGTGCAGAATCAACAGCAGTTCTTCCGCAGGTAAGGATGTCAAATACTTTTTTTGAGCCAGGGGATATGACAAAGGAAGAGGTGCTTGAAGGAATAAAATCGGGATATTTGCTTAGCGGTTGCGTCGCGGGAACAACCAATGTGATGAGCGGAACATTCAACTTCACCAGCAAATGCTGTTACAGGATAGAGAATGGAGAAATAAAAGAGATAATGCTGCCTGTTGTAATTTCAGGCGACATACTTACAACACTTAAAAACATAACGCATGTTGGAAACAAATTAAAATTTGACCCAGGTTACTGCACAAAGGATGGCCAGGATGTTCCGGTGAGTAGCGGCGGGCCTTACATGCGCTTAATCAAAGGCCAATTGGGGGGCATATAATGATTCAAGATTATACTGATTTGGCAAATTTCCTTATTTCATACTCAAAGGACCCATGCGAAGTTTTCATAAGCGGAAATACTCATGAGCAGGTTACTGCAAAGGATAGCCGGCTTTCAGGGGTTGAAATAAACTCAAGTCTTGGCGCAGGGATAAGAGTTATACACAAAGGAAAGCTTGGATTTGCATTCACCCAGGAAATGACAAAGGAAGGATTCAAGAAAGCCCTTTTGACTGCGCAGGTTATAGCAAGAAACAAAGGCGAGCCCGCGCAGATAAAGGAATTTCC
>JAFGOX010000012.1 GCA_016926295.1 Candidatus Iainarchaeum sp. | reverse complement strand
TTTTTCAGAAAGGTCTAACTAGAAGATATTTAAACGTTTGATGTTATTGTGATATGATGGATTTAGAGCAGAGAATTGAACTTGTTTCTCAGGTCGGAGAGGAAATAATCACGCCTGAAGAGCTAAAAGAAATGCTTAGCAAAAAAAAGAAATACATTGCCTACGACGGTTTCGAACCATCCGGAAAAATGCATATTGCACAGGGTCTGATGAGGTCAATCAACATTAACAAGATGATAGACTCAGGTGCTACTTTCAAAATGCTGATTGCGGATTGGCACGCATGGGCGAACAACAAACTTGGCGGAAACCTGGAAAACATCCAGAAAGCAGGAGAGTATTTCAAGGAAATCTGGCAGGCAAGTGGAATGAAACTTGACAATGTTGAGTTCATCTGGGCGTCAGATGTTGTAAAGGACGAGAATTACTGGAAGCTTGTAATGGACATTGCAAGGGAAAGCACACTGGCAAGAGTGCAGAGATGCACGCAAATAATGGGAAGAAGCGAAAAAGACACTTTGCAGGCATCGCAGATTCTTTATCCCTGCATGCAGTGCGCGGATATTTTCTATTTGAAGACAGACGTATGCCAATTAGGGATGGACCAGAGAAAAGTAAACATGCTTGCAAGGGAGATTGCTCCGAAATTCAATTTCAAGAAACCGGTCGCAGTCCACCACCATATGCTCATGGGCCTTTTAGAGCCGCCAAAGGGAACTACAGATGCAACTGAAAGGGCGATTGCAATGAAGATGTCAAAATCAATTCCTGACTCGGCAATATTCATGCTGGATTCAGAAGATGAAATCCAGAGAAAATTAAAGAAAGCATACTGCCCGCCAAAACAAGTGGAAGAAAACCCTATACTTGAGTATGCAAAATATATAATATTCAATAAATTTGATTCAATTACAATCAAAAGGCCTGAGAAATTTGGCGGAAACCTAGAAATACAAAGCTATGATGAATTAGTCAAAGAGTATGAAGCAGGCCTGCACCCGTTGGATTTGAAGCAGGCAATCGGGGAAAAGGTAAATGAACTGCTTGTTCCGGTAAGAGAGCATTTTGAAAAGAAGTCAAAAGCACACAAGCTTGCGGAGTTTATGGAAAGCCTGCAAGTGACAAGGTGAGAGAATGAAAATATCGCAGATTGAAAAAGCACTGAAAACAGATGGCAAGAAAGAGCGGATCCGCGGATGGGTCTACAGAATCAGGAAAATGTCCGGAAAGGTTTTCATTGTTGTCAGGGATGTGACAGGGATAATGCAGTGCGTTGTCGCAGACGAGAAGCTTATTCCAAAAGCAGAGAACATCACATTCGAATCATCATTAGAAGTTGAAGGAACAGTGAAGAAAGACGAAAGGGCACCAGGCGGAGCTGAAATGCAGGTCACAGATATTAAAGTACACCAGATTGCAGAAAGGTTTCCCATCACAAAAGACCAGTCAACAGAGTTCCTTATGGATGTAAGGCACCTTTCTTTAAGAAAGAGGGATATGACTGCAATTTTGAAAATACGCTCGACAGCTCTGTTTGCATTGCATGAGTACATAAGGAGCCAGGGATATTATGAAGTCGACCCGCCAATGCTCAGCGGAGCAGCAAGTGAAGGCGGCGCAGAGGTTTTCGAGCTTGATTATTTTGACACAAAGGCATATCTTACCCAGTCATGGCAGTTCTACGCAGAGAATCTTATTCACGCTGTAGAGAAAGTTTACGGGATGAACCCCGCGTTCAGGGCAGAGAAAAGCAATACAAACAGGCATGTAACAGAGTTCTGGATGTTTGAAGTGGAGGCTGCGTGGGCAGATCTGGAGGAAATGATTAAAATCTCAGAAGGATGCTTATGTCATGTAGCTAAAAAAATACTTGAGAAAAACAAACCCGAACTTGAAGTACTTGGGCTTGACCCGAAGAAACTGGAAAAAATAAAAGCTCCATTTCCCAGAATTACTTACAAAGAGGCAATAGAAATACTGCACAAAAATGGTTCAAAGATTCCTTATGGCGTAGATTTTGGCGCAGCTGAAGAAAAAATGCTTGCTGCAGATTACGAGATTCCATTGATTGTCACAAACTACCCTTCAGAGATAATGGCATTCTACAAAAAAGACAATGAAGAAGACCCGAAAGTATCAAACAACTTCAATATGCTTGCTCCTAATGTCGGAGAAATACTTGACAGCTCAGAAAGGGAGCCTGACATAGAGAAAATAAAATCAAAACTGAAAAAAGCAGGAAAGAATCTTAATGAAGTGGACTGGTACCTTGACAGCAGAAGATATGGTTCAGTGCCGCATGCCGGATTTGGTTTAGGAGTTGCGAGAATGCTGCAGTGGATGCTTGAAAGAGACCATATCCGAGATGTGATTCCCTTCCCAAGATTTCCAAACAGGGTGAAACCATGAATATATTAAGAGCAGAAATAATCGGAATTATAGTCGGACTATTAATAGGGGTTCTTCTTGGTGCAATTGGCGCAATTTTTGAAGCGCCTGTATGGGCTATAGCAATTGTGGTCGGAGTTGCAACAGGATATCTTGTCGGTAAAATGCTTCCGTTCATCAAGCTCGGGCAGAACATGTTCAACATAACAATGCACGTTGCAAGAGGCCCTCCACCAATGATGCTACCGATTGCCCCGCAGCAGAAACTAGAGATTCCGGTGCAGCCGCCAAAAGAGGAAAAAAAGGCAGAAAAGAAAAAGTCTGCAAAAAAGAAGCTTAAGGGCGGAGTGGACGTGGAAATAAAGTAATCTTTTATAACTTACCTAATTATTAAAATATGTCTCAGACTCGGGCCAACTGGCACGGATTAAAATCCACTGATGTTATCGGCCTTCTCAAAACCAGCGCAAAAGGTCTAACTTATTTTGAAGTTGAAAAAAGATTACAGCAGTACGGCCCAAACAAACTGGTAAGACTTGACAAAGTAAGTGTCTGGAAAATACTGGCCCAGCAGTTTCTTTCTTTTCTTGTGGTGCTGCTTATAATCGCGGCAATATTCTCTTTTGCAATAGGGGAGATTATTGACGGGTCAGTAATTGCCATAATCCTTATTCTTAACGCCGCTTTGGGATTCATACAGGAATATCGGGCAGAGCGGGCAATGGAAGCTTTGGAAAAGCTTGCATCTCCAAAGGCGCTTGTTGTAAGGGAAGGAAAAGTAAGGGAAATAGGCGCTGAAAGGTTGGTTCCGGGAGACATAATCATTTTGCATGAAGGGGATAAGATTCCCGCAGACTGTTACATTATCGAATCATTCAATGCAGCAACTATGGAAGCTGCACTTACAGGGGAATCAACGCTTGTTGAAAAGAAGGTCAGCATTCAGAAAGACAAGCCTTTGGCCGAAAGAGCCAACATGCTTTACATGGCAACTATTTTGTCAAGAGGAAAGGCAAAGGCAGTTGTTGTAAACACAGGAATGGACACAGAAGTAGGAAAAATAGCAAAACTTATTCAGATAGCCGGTCCTGAGACCAGCCCCTTGAAACAAAGAATGGAAGTTCTCGGAAAAAGACTGGGGGTCGTGATTGTAGCAATCACAGCTGCAA
>JAFGOX010000011.1 GCA_016926295.1 Candidatus Iainarchaeum sp. | reverse complement strand
TTCTCTGAATGGAACCTATATGTACAAAGATTTGTGATAAAATGGTAGCAGAAGAGGAAGACTTCGAAAGGTATCTCATGAACCATCCGGAGTATGTGGAAATCGCAGAGAATGCCAAATACGCAGGCCTGCTTGCAATGCTCAAAGGAAAAGGAAAATACATCCATGAGATAATCGCCGAATATCCGGCAATGACAGAAAAAGAAGTACATGAAGCACTTGCAAAGCTGGAGAACATGAAACTGATAAAGAAATTAGAGCTTGCGCAGGGATTCCTTTACTACCAGACAAAGACCGGGCAGGAATTCAGTGAATACTACCAGAAAGCAAAAGGTTACTTCACATTAGGTTAAGCGGATGTCGTCTAATTTGGTTAGGACGTCAGCCTTCCAAGCTGATAATGTGGGTTCAAATCCCGCCGTCCGCATTTCAGGGGAGTAATATGATAGGTTGCAATAAGTCGATAGGGGAGATTTGGGTATTCACAGAGGACATCGATCTAATGATGCTTGATAAAGAGGGACTAATCAAAGGAATTTTCTACGACTGCAAGGACTACAGCAAACCCCTGCTTCTGGATATGAAAAAAGATGCAAGTCACACATTCACAAAAATAGAACTTAATGAAATTGGTATAATAACCAATCTGCACGTAGCGATTAGTGAAGACGACTTAGGTGATCTTAAGTACCTAAAAAGTATACACAAGCATGACGGGTACAGGGACATTAATATCGCGCATGAAACGTCAACTGACATTTTTGTCCAGAAATATCTTCAGCAGCTTAAGGAGTTCTCCGGATACAATAGCCGGTTCCCTGCTATTAAAGGTTGACTATATGCTAGGGTATGTGCTTTGCAACAATGATATCTTCGCCTATCTTGAACGCTTAGAGATAGATGTGGATTTGGAGAGAAGTCCGGTTAAGGGGCTTGTTTTTGATAGAAACAGAGTCGGAGACCTTGTGCTGTCCGTGGAAAACATTTATGAGAAGATAGATGCAGATATCGTACGCGATGACAGCGGCATAATAACAAACCTTCACTTGAAAATCAATCCTAGGGAGTTTGAAAGGCTAAAAGAGCGAAGGGACATAGGTTCGCATGACGGTTTTAGACACATATCCATTTCCGACATCGCAAAGCTAAATACCTTCGACCTCAGCAACTTACTTTTCCTGTTTGATAAGAAGTGATTTGCTGTTTTTCAATTTTCCCCTTGCGCTTTCTATTGTCAGGTTTTTTCTTTTCAGAATTTCATTTAACTCATTATTTATTCTTTCAAAACAATTAGGCCCTTCTTTTTCAAATACGGTAGCAACCTGAACCGCATCTGCTCCGGCCAAAAGGAACTCATAGGCATCAGTCCCGGATTTAATTCCCCCGACTCCGAAGATGAAGATTTTATCTTGCAATAATTCGTAAAAGACTCTTACATTTGCAAGTGCAATTGGTTTGATATAGTCTCCGCATAATCCGCCAAGCCCGCCGTTTGTTTTTATTACCGGCCCTGCAGCCTCATAGTCTATAACTAGCGTGTTTCCAATGGAGTTAATGCAGGTAATGAAACTAACATTATGTTTCAGAATAATTTCTGCTGCTTTTTTATGATGCGCCAAATCAAGATAAGCGGGAAGTTTCAAGCCGATTGGTTTATTTCCTAAGTTTTCTATTCTGCCAAGTATTTTTTCCATCTGTTCAAAGTCATAGGCAACTTGCGATTTTCCTTCTATGTTTGGGCAGGAAAGATTCACTTCAACCAAATCAGCATCGCTGTTCTGGAATGCCTTGACCAAAGCAACATATTCATCGGCATTGAATCCGGCAACGCTTGCTATTACCGGCTTATTGTATTTCTTTAATATTGAGGAATATTCAACGTATTTTTCATAGCCTTCATTTGGAAGTCCCATGCTTTGTATCGCGCCTAACGGAAGCCTCTTGTATCTCGGCTCTTGATTTCCCTCTCTCGGTTTTATTGTGCAGGATTTCATCATAACTGCTGCAGAATCAGATTTTGCTATTGTTTCAAGTTCAGACAAATTAGAGTCATTAGGGCCGGATGCGTTTAACACATATTTCTTCAGTAGACCTCTCACAACAATCATCAATATAGGAATTTAAGGCATAAATAGCTTTCTATCTGCAAAATTCAGAGCTAGTTTGCTTGTCTACAAGTTTAAGCAGTTTGACCAGTTCTTTTTCATTAATGTCTTTTAGAGTGAAGAACTTCTTATGCTGCATCATCTCTCCACTGCCTTCAAAATTATCCTTGTCCTTTTTTGTCAATCCGCTTACTGAAAAGCCGAGATTTACATGGTCCTTTAATCCGACAATATAATACTTACCGTACCACGGAACGCCCATTTTCATTTCTTCTTTTATTTCTGGGAAAGTCTTCAGAATTATAGCCCTTAATTTCCTGCAAATCTCTTTTTGCGGAGATTTCAGGGCGTCTATGTACGTTGTAACACTTTTATTCATTTTTTCCACTTTTCGTAAGCATAGCCAGTTAGCAACCCAAAAGGATAGACGAAGATTATAAACATATACATTGCTTCGTGTATTCCAAATACTTCTGAAACAATTAGCATTATAATTGCTCCGACAATCATTCCGATTGAGAAGCCTTTATGATAGTACGGCCTTTTGATTTTCTTATTTGGCTTTGCAAAAAATATTGCAAATACTGCAAGTGTAAATACCAAAACCAATATTGCTACTAATAACCACATACTAGTCCTATTATATTTCTTTTTTTAAATTAGTATTATATGCGATTATGGTCACTTCATCCCCGAATGTTGGACACCAAAGGCCTTACTGCAGTTTGGAGAGAGGGATTATTGGCAAAAGCGATAATTGAAGGAAATACAAGCGCCTATGAAAAGCATCCGCAGATGATTAGGTTCAATAGAGCCAAAAATAAAGACGCATTAATCAATCAGTACCTTTCTCATGTTCTGAAAGAGGCCAACAAGAGAAAATTCAATTTTGACAAATCTAAAATAAAGAATATCAAAACAAAGGAGAAAATAAAAGTGACAAAAGGGCAGGTATTATACGAATTTATCCATCTAAAGAAGAAATTAGAATACAGGGATGTAGATAAATACAAAGAACTGGAGAAAATAAAGTTTCCAGAGCTGAACCCTGTTTTTGAACTGGTCGAGGGAGATATTGAGCATTGGGAGAAAGTCAAGGATTTAGAATCCAGAAACTGAAGTTAAGCATCGCTGCGAATGAAACCCAAAGTATGTATGGAATCATAAGCCATGCCGCCCTTTTGTCAAGCTCTAAGAATTTCAATGTTGTTATCACAATCATGAGCCAAAGGAAGATTATTTCCAGGAATGCCACACCCGGGCTTTTCAGTCCGAAGAAAAGTATTGACCATATTGCATTAAGTGAAAGCTGCCCCCAGTACAGGTTCAATGCGAATTTTGACTTCTTTTTCCTCCAGACAAGGAATGCGGCGATTCCCATCATTGTGTACAAAGTCAGCCATACCGGACCAAAAAGGAAGTTTGGCGGAGCAAAGCTTGGCCTTTCCAGAGTTGAATACCAGTTAGGTATTGCCTCAAACGTGAATACCGAGCCTATGACTCCGGCTAAATGACTTACAAGGATAAATGCAATCAGCACAAGCACAATTTTAATTTCCATGTATTCAAAATACGATAATTGTTTAAATGATTTCCTATTATTCAGAATAATGAATGCTAAAAAAATACTAATGGCGGGCCTGATAACCGGAATGCTTTTTGTAATAATTGACATGGCCGCAGCAATACTGGCCGCCCCTTTGTATGCGCCCTATTATGCGCTTCCAATCTGGAACCTTGAGCCGAACCTTATGTTTGGGATTCTGTTTAATATAATCAACGGATTCCTTCTTGTCGGAATTTATTCAGTAATATACAAAGGACTTCCAGAAGAAGGAGTAATCAAAGGATTAAATTATGGAATCATAGTTGGAACATTCAGAGTATTAATGCCTTTCTTCTCAGCAATAGTAATGTACAATATTCCCTTCCAATTGAACATGATAGGTTTGATATCAGGTTTTGCAGAAATCGTAGTACTATGTTCATTGCTAGGAATAATATATGAGAAAGTTTGAATGGGGCCACCGAGATTCGAACTCGGGTCTGGAGCTCCCGAAGCTCCGATGCTGAACCAAACTACACCATAGCCCCAATACACACTAATAAGTAGACAAATGAATAAAAAGAGAATAAGCTTCGGTTTACATTTTATCGTAAACAAAAGCTATTGCAATTCCGGCCATCATGTATGACAGCAATCCGCCAAATAGCCATGCTGCGATTACTGCTGTCGGTACTGCCATTGTAATCCATGTCATCATGATTCCTATCATGTTTGCCAATGCCCAGATTACAAGCCCAAAGAAGAAACCTTTCTCTATCCATACCGGTTCCATGATTTTCTTCTTTTTCTTTCCTTTTGCTGCAGTTATGTCTTCTGCATAGCTTCCTGCAACGAACATCGGGTAGAACCATGACAGAAGAATTCCAGTGAAAACATTAAGCAGTATTACCTTTACGGTCCAGGCTCCATCCATTGCTTTCCACAAGTATGGTGTAAGTTCGTAAAGTCCGCCGGTCATTGTTCCGACACCCATGTTAACTAACCAGATAACAAGTGCGCCGATGATTCCTGCAACGATGACTTTTGTGTTGTCAATCTTTCTTTTCATTGAGCATACCTCCAAATGATGTTTAGAATAAGCGGATTTCCTATAAAACCCTTTCGGAAAGTGGGGACACGGGGATTCGAACCCCGATTGGCTGGTTTCTCCAAAGAAGAAATATAATCTCTTCCCAGAACCAGGCCAGTTCCAGAAACATAATCATCCTGCCTTACGCAGTCATAAAACCAACATCAGAATTTTCTGGAGCCAGCAGTCATGCCTGGTTAGACCATATCCCCTACTGACAAACTAAGAAAGCTAAGAAGCCTATTAAAATCTTATAGTTAAGTCTTATAGTCAGAATTATTGTTTATTCCATATGGCTCTTGTTTATGGTAAGTTTCGTAGTTATTTAAAAATACTAATACTTTCTAAGTTTCATGGATGAGGAGCAGACTCATGATGACATTGTGAGAACCGGATTCAGGGGCGGCTATAGGCAGCATCCTGCCCAGATTATTGCTCTGGCTGCCGGGCTTGCAATTCTTGTGATGATTATAATGGTGGCGGTTTTGGTTCTTTCCCTTAAGTCAGAAAACCATGACGGGGAAACCCTGGTTACAAGCTGCGGGGTCTGCGCAGCATATGAGCGCTGCAATGAAGAAACCGGAAAGTGCGAACTGATTCCCGGGCGCTGCTACACTGACAAGGACTGCAAGTTCAATGAGCTGTGCGAGAAATTAATACACCAGTGCACGCCTGTTTTTTAACGCTGATTGTCTAATTTTTTGGAAATTATTTAGATAAATTTAAATATATCAAAGGCGATATTTAATTCCGGGGAGTGTAGAGGTACGGTCATTATGTCTTCGGACACTCTTATTCTAGAATTAAAATCTCCGCTCCCTTGTGAAACCAGATTATTAGGGATTGTACCAGTCTCTTGTAAAAATAGAGAAAC
>JAFGOX010000010.1 GCA_016926295.1 Candidatus Iainarchaeum sp. | reverse complement strand
TTTAGGCTGTTTGCCATTTCTACACTGGAATTTTTCACTTTGTAGAATTCAAGATTCCTTTTGCACCCTTCAAAGACTTCTTCCTTAAGTTCAATCCCGTACGTCTTGATTCCCATTAATCCTGCTTCAATGAGTATTCCGCCAGCCCCGCAAAAAGGATCTAATAAAGTTTCCCCTTCTTTTGCACCGGACAAATTGATTATTAATTTAGCTTCTTTTGGATTCATGCTTGTCGGGTCCATGAACGGCCGGTTCTTCACCATTCTTTTCTGGACCGATTCCTTGTACAAAGGATTCAAACCGACCCATGCGCGCTTTTTCCTTATCAGTAACAATATAGTAGTATCAGGATTTTTCAAGTCAACTTTGTTGTCAATGGTGCTTGCCAGGGCTTTCATTATTTTTCCTATTTCTGCTTCTGGTTCAATTGTTTTCTGGTCAATTGCAAACTTTCCCTTTACCTTAATTTCTATTTTCTTGATTTCCTCCTTGTCTGCCAGGCAGACATTGATAAAATCAGCAATAATGTTAGTGAGAACCAGTCTTTTCCTAAGGTATTCTTTCTTCAAAACCGTGTCAATTACAATTAGCCTTTCCTTCATGTGCAGAAACTCGGCTTTCTCATCCTGCAGAAGAACCCCCCTAATTTCTTCCAAGGCCAATTTATAGTCCTCGCCTGATAAAATCAGCACATAT
The DNA here is from genome assembly GCA_016926295.1 of Candidatus Iainarchaeum sp. Classification (GTDB taxonomy): domain Archaea; phylum Iainarchaeota; class Iainarchaeia; order JAFGOX01; family JAFGOX01; genus JAFGOX01. Next base: position 19,252 of record JAFGOX010000010.1, on the reverse strand, counting down.
TTCATAATTAACCCAGGGTAGAATTAGTTATAAACCAATAGTAGTCCCATCTTATTTTTATATTAGAAAAGCCCTAATTATATTGGGGTGTTTATGGCAATTATAAAAATGGCAGAGCGGGCGCAACTTGCAAGCGTTTTAAGAAAGATAAATAATTATAGGATGAAAGGGGCAAATGCTTGCAACTGCAACTGTGGTGACTCATGCGGTTATGCCAGATGGCAGCATCGGAATCTGCCATTATGCAGCAACAGTTGGCATATGGTGCATGGGCCACGTGAATGACAAAGGAATTGAGAAGAAACTGCTAACCAATGATATTATCCGAGAATGGGCAGAGAGATCCCCAATTAACATGTCAGAGTGCGAAGACTGTCCTGGCCTCGTAATGTGTGGCGGGGGGTGTCCTTACCAAGCATATGAAAAGAAGGGTTCAATCTGGGCCCTTGATGAAAATTTCTGCATACACTGCAAGGAATCAATAAACTGGCTTATGCATGACCTCTATAGGGAGGTCAATAAATGAAAAATGTGACGATACTGCCCTCACCCCTATCATTTATTGGATACCCAATGAATTTTCCGCCAATGCTGAAAGCACTTATTCCAAACAGCAAAGTGATAGAACCGCATTTGGACATTCTTAAAGTCATGGAAAAAGAAAACAAAGAAGAAATACTTTCTGCTGCAGAGGAAGTCTGCAAAAACACCGGATTTGACGACAAGAATACTGCTTATTTGATGTTTCTTGCGAACGTTGTGGACCAAGAGCATAAGCCCGGGGACATAATAGCTGCAATGAAGAAATATAAAATGTATGACAAGTTTGCAAAAGATGCGAACACTGATGTTGTTGTGATTATAATTGACTACTTAAGGTGTGCAAATGAAAGCTTGGACCTGATGCCGTCCTTTACAAAAAAACTGAAAGAGGAAAATGATTCCAAAATAATTCTTGCCGGTCCTTTGATGTACAAGAACGACTTGGAAGTTTTAAGCGCGCAGTTTGAAAAGCTGCCACACGTTGATGCTATTTGCTACGGAGAAGATGAAGTTACTGTGCCTCAAGCGTGTGAAAAATTATTAAATGGAGAAAACCCCGGAGACATAGATGGAGTGGGGGTTAGGGGAAAGAAAACATTTAAGCATACTTTTGTGAAAGACCTAAACACCCTCCCAATACCAGATTATTCTGACACAAGAATGGAAGAATACCTTAATTATAGAGCCGGAACACCTTCGCTTACTGTATGGGCCAGCAGAGGATGCACAGCAAAATGTGTTTTCTGTGATGAGACAAATATCTGGCACCCTTACAGAAGCAGAAATCCTGAGCTTGTTGCTGAGGAAATGAAACATTTCCACAAAAAGTATAAGATAAAAGCGTACAGAATGAACGACCTTTTGCTTAATGGAGACCTTCAGCACTTAAACAAACTTTGCGATTTGCTAAAAGGAAATAACAAATTCTTCTGGGGCGGAATGGCAAGGGCCGAAAGTTCATGGAACCGCGCCTTGTTTGACAAAATGTATGATGCCGGATGCAGATTCCTGTGGTTTGGTATTGAATCATATTCAGAGAAAATGATTGAGCACATGAAAAAAAGAATTGACCCGAAAGAAATAATCCCGATAACCAAAGCAGCAAAGGATTCAGGAATGCGGGTTGTCTCACTTTTGATAGATAAATTTCCCGGGCAAACAGAAAATGATGTTAAGAAAACAAAAGAACTGATAAAAATGCTAAAAGAAAACGGTTGTCAGTACCATGTAACAAATTTTCGCCTTCCAAGATATTCAGAGATGGGGAGACATCCCGAGAAATTCGGACTTAAGCTAAAGACAGAAGAAAAGCCGTCCGCAGTTTGCTTCTTTGAGGACCTAAATAAGACCTATGACGGACAGCTTAAGGACAATCCAAACTTTTGGTACTGGCCATTGGAAGGAACACCGATAGTTACGGAGTTTTGATTAATATGACTTTCTTTGATGATGTATATGCTAAACGCCCCGACGTTTTCAGCAAGGAAAGAAAAGCCTTTATCCTGAAGCTTCCGGGTTTGCTTCCGCAGGGCGCTACTGTTCTGGATTTGGGTAGCGGGCCCGGTGATGATGCATTATTCCTTGCAAAAAGGAATCTGAATGTTACCTGCGTGGACTGCTCAAAAGTTGCAATTGACCTTGTTAAGAAGCGTGCAAAAGAGGAAAGGCTCAATATAATTTGCCATAATTGTGATGCTCTGGATTTCGAACCAAAGCAACAGTACAATGTAGTAATGAGTATTGGTTTGGTTCACCGCCTTGAGAATAAGAAGAGGTTTAAAGAACACATTTTGAAAATGAAGGAATGGGTGAAACCAGGGGGGTACAATATAGTATATTTGATGATAAACGAAGGCGAATTCTTCAAGCAGAAAAAGGACTTGCTTTTTCTCAAAGACAAGGAAATACTTGGTTATTATACAAATTGGAAAATAAGGGATTTCAGAAAAGCGCAGGGCATTGATGTTGTGAATGAAGAGGTTTCAGAGGAAAACGGCAACATAATTTACAATTTGTTGATTGCGCAGAAGCCATTTTACATTTGATTGCCCCCATGCCAAATTTTATATAGTCTCTTTCTTTAATTCTATTATGCCCAAGAAATCTGTTTCTAAAAGCAAGTCTGAGCCGTTCCTCAGCATGAAATTCAAGACAACCGCAGATATCAAAGTTCCGAAAACCCTTGCTGAGCAGGTAATCGGCCAGGAAAGGGCAATAGACATAATCAAGAAGGCGGCCCAGCAGGGAAGAAACGTTTTACTTGTTGGCCAGCCCGGAACCGGAAAGTCAATGATTGCACAGGCAATGTCAGAGCTTCTTCCGGCAACCAAACTGAAAGATATTTTGGTTCATCCGAATCCGGCAAACAGCAACAACCCGAAAATAGAAATACTTGAAACAGGAGAAGGAAGGAAAATAGTTGAGGAAAAGAATCTTGCTGAGAAGGCAAAGGCCAATAACCAGCAGATGATGATATTCGCACTCTCATTCATTATTCTTGGCGCATTATCGTTTTTGTATTTTGAACTTAACTGGTTCAGTGATGTTGTTTACGCCGCATATCTACTTTTGGCCGGAGTAATGATGGTTGGAATGATGGTCGGCGCAAGAACCGTCATGGGCCAGGAAAGAAACAACCCGAAGCTTCTGATTGACAATAAAAACAAAACCAAGGCGCCTTTTGTTGACGCAACTGGTGCGAGAGCCGGCGCATTGCTTGGAGACATAAAGCATGATCCGCTCCAATGCCTGTTGCCAGATACTGAAATAACTGTGAATGGAGTGAAAAAACCAGTTGGGCCAATTGTTGATTCGTTGTTGAAAGCCAATGAATCTGAAATTGAAAGAGATGATTTTGGATATGAAGGTGTTGTGATTCCAAAATATCAGCAATTCAAAATTGCCGGAGGCAGGAATAATGGGGCACGTGAGTGCAAGGTTTTGTTTGCAAATAGGCGAAAGTTCAAAGGTGAAGCAGTTAAGATTACTACTGAATCAGGAAAAGAATTAGTTGTTACTCCAGAACATAAAGTTTTTGTTGATACGAACAAATTCAAAGAGGCGAAATTATTGAAGGAAAATGATGAGGTGGTTATTTTTGAAGACAATAATTGATTCTTCGGATATAATCAAAACCTATTCAAGGAAAGATCAAGAATCTTGTGCATTATATTTTAAGTATAAAGCGTTAATGAAAAAACATCCGAAATGGGGCTATAAAAAACTGTCTAAAGAATATAATATTCCAGTTTCCAAAGCTAGATGGTGGCATCACACCTCGGCTAAGCCACGTTCATTAATTGCAGTTGCTTTTTTAGAATCAAAAAAATTACTACCTTTAAAATCAAATGATAAACATATTCCCCTAATCGCAAGAATTCTAGGATGTACTTTTGGCGATGGAGGCATCCCAAAAAATAAAAATAACATATTTTTGTCAAGCTCAGAAAAAAATGCAACTTTTGATTTTAAGAAAGACCTAATTAAGATTTTCGGAAATGATATAGCATCCAATTTTTCTTTAATTGAAGGGGGGCAGTATGGCCACTCTTGGTGCATAAGAAACTCAAATCGCGCAGTTATTAGATTCTTTGAAGCCTTAGGTGCGCCAATTGGAAACAAAAGCAAGCTGAATCTTGTCGTGCCAGAATGGTTAAATATATCAGAAATTGCAGAAGCTGAATTTTATTCTGCTTTCTTTGGAAATGAGATTGGTATTCCAAAAATTCATAAACAAGGTAATAGATTGGACTTTTTTGGAGTTGCAATTGCCGGAACAGAAGACTTCAAAAATAACAGAATTAAATTTATGAAGGCAGTGCAAAAATTCTTAACAAAGAAAGGAATTAATACTACTAAAATTTATGTTCAGAATGATAAGAAAAAACAACACATATTATTCAAATTAGGAATTTCCATTGAATTTGGAAATGTAATGCGATTTATCAAAAGAATTCCTTTAGAATATTGCCACTATAAACAAGAAAAACTTGAAACTACGATGAAAGAGTACAAAAAAGTTAAACAAGCAAGATATACAATGCTTCGTGAAAGAGGGCTTACGCATAATTATACACTTACTCTATTGCGTTTGAATCCAACCTCTTTTTCATATATTACTGATAAGGCGGGTGCAGAAGTATGGTCATGAAAAAGGAAAAGATTGTAAAGGTAGAAAAAGTCCCTTACGAAGGATACGTATATAATCTTACTACTGATTCAGGAAATTATCGTGCTAATGATATTTTAACTAAGAACTCTGGCGGTTTGGGAACTCCTGCACATTTGAGGGTTATTCCCGGATTAATCCACCAGGCAAGTGGCGGGGTTTTATTCATTGACGAGATAGCAAATCTCTCTGCAAAGTCCCAGCAGGAATTGTTGACTGCGATGCAGGAGAAGAAATATTCAATCACCGGACAGTCAGAGCAGAGTTCTGGGGCAATGACAATAACAGAACCGGTTCCATGTGATTTCTTGTTGGTCGCGTCAGGAAACTATGATGCCTTGCAGCACGTGCACCCTGCTTTACGTTCAAGAATCAGAGGATACGGCTATGAAGTATATATGAACGAGAATATTGAGGACACTCTGGAGAACAGGAACAAGATAGCAAGGTTTGTTGCGCAGGAAGTTGTGAAGGACAAGAAGATTCCACCATTCACAAGGACAGCAGTCGAAAAGATAGTTCTTGAGTCAAGAAGAAGGGCAGCGACAAAAGGAAAGCTTACACTGAAATTAAGAGACCTTGGCGGGCTTGTTAGGACCGCAGGCGATGTGGCAAAGGAAAGGAAAAAAGACATAGTTGATGTTGATGAAGTTGTGACAGCAATAGTTTATGCAAAGAGCCTTGAGAGACAGATGGCAGATGAAGTCCTTGACCTCAGAAAGAAATACGAGGTAATCAAAGTGAAAGGCTCACAAATCGGAAGAGTCAATGGATTAGCAGTCTTGGGAAACAGCGATGCAGGTTTGTTATTGCCTGTGGAGGCAGAAGTGACCCCTGGCGGAGAGGTAAAGGAAATAACCGCCACGGGCGGCTTGGGAAAGATTGCGCAGGAGGCCATAAAGAACGTGTCTGCCATTGTAAAAAAGTACTTTGGCAAGGACTTACGCGGAAAACACGATATATATGTTCAGTTTTTGCAGAGCACTGGCGGAGTAGAAGGGGATTCTGCTTCAATAGCCATAGCAACTGCTGTAATTTCCGCATTCCTGGACATTCCGGTAAGGCAGGATGTGGCAATGACCGGTTCCCTTTCTGTAAGGGGCGAAGTGTTGCCTGTCGGCGGAGTGAGTTTCAAGCTTCAGGCAGCTTATGACGCAGGAATCAGGGAAATAGTGATTCCGGAAAAGAACAGGGATGATATTGTAGTATCTGAAAAAGTATTGAAGGAAATGAGAATACATTCTGTTTCAACATTGGATGAGGTGCTGAAAGTAAGCCTTGTCAACTCAAAGAAAAAAAGAGACATACTGAAGAAAATGGACAATCAGCTTAACGGCAAAAAGCGCTAGGCGAGTTTAACCAGACCGTCTTTTCTCGGGCTTATTCTATTCACTGCGACAGCTATCTGTCTGCCCTGGTCAGGCTTTACATAAATCAGGTTTTTCTTTTTGTCTACTTTTGCAACTTCGCCAAGTCTTTTTCCATTCTCGCTGAAGACTTCCTGTCCTTCCAAATCTTTATTTAAGTCAGGCCTTGCAATAAATATTTTTGTACCCTGCATTGAAATTACCAAAACTATTGCGCCCAGTATTAATGAATAAATTACACTTGACAGTGCTTCTACGCCCAATGCAATATTGATTGAGGTAATAAGCAGGTACCAAACTACAATTATTGAAGTAAGAGTAATAAGATAAGTTCTGAGTTTGTGAGCTTTTCCAAGATAATGAGCGTCAACTATTTTTCCAACCACAAAGAAAATTCCTGCAAGTGCGAAATAACTCAGGGAATTCGAAAGTGTCTTGCCCCACTGTGTCACAAATCCGGAAGTTGCTTCGTTCATGTAGTTACCGTATGCGGATATTGCAGTGAATGCTAAGAAAACAAGAACCGCAAGATAGAAAGGGAAGCTAAGTCTCTGCAGTGAAAGGCCGCTGAAGAAATTCTTTGTCCCGGAAATGAACCAGTCCTCAATTCCGAATCCCTTGAAGATTAGATAAGCTCCGAGAACTATCAGCATGTACCTGATGCTTGATTCCCCTATAAGGAAATACAAAAGCAGGACAAGCCCCGGAAGACCAATTACAAGTTTTGAGATTGTAGGGTCTTTCAATGCGTCTTTTATTACATAGTATGTTTTTTCCAGTTCCTTTGACTGCTTTACAATAACAGTCTCTTTTGATATGATTGGAACTTTTGAGCTGATTAAAGGAATAATCTGCTCGTCTTCTGCCCCATCACTTACAAATACGATTCCGTCAGCCGGAAACTCTTTCAGGATTTCATCAAGCTGCGCTATTATCTTTTTGTCTGCCTTGAATCCCAAAGCAGGTATTCCTGTGACTGTTGCCACCTGAACTTTTCTTCCTTTTGCCTCTATTTCCTCTGCTTTCTTCACTGCCGCAAAAATAGAGTTTGTATCGGATTCCGAAGGGTCTGCAACACCAAGTTTTGATGCAACTTCAATGTTTTCCTTTCTTCCGATAATCGGGCCTGCCACTCCGGTCTTTATTCCAATGTCATCGTCGCGGTCTACGCATAAAACGAGTATTCTTTCTTCCTTAGCCATGGCAAATCACGTGTATAGTATCATAGGATACTTATATTTAAATATAATGCCGCCTGTTTCATATAGATAGTCATGGCAGTTCCACGTGGTATTCCGGCAAAATTCGCAAAACAGCGCGCAGCAGAACGTGAAAAAGAATTCATGGTTCAGGCGCTTGTGCCGATTCTTCTTGTTATAGGGATAATTGTTGTAACAGGAGCGATTGTTGTCTTTTGGGATATAATTGGAACCAATATATTTAATTATTCATGGCTGATTGCAATAGCTATTTTTGGCCTGTACCTGTTTGCAAAGAGCGATTTCCTTCTGAAATTGAATGAGTATGAGCGCGCAGTTGTTTTCAGAATGGGAAAATTCAGCCGCGTAGCCGGACCAGGATGGGTTTTGCTTGTTCCGGGAGTTGAAACTTACATAAAGGTTGTTGTAAGAACCCAGATGATAGACATCCCTAAGCAGGATGTAATCACAAGGGACAAAGTTGAGTTAAAGGCAGACACAGTGATTTATCTCAGGGTAAAAGACCCGAAAAAGGCAATCCTTGAAATCGAGGACTACAAACAGTCAGCACAGATGTTTGTTCTTTCTGCATTGAGGGACGTTGTCGGAGATTTGACAGTAACAGAGGTATTGCAGAATATTGAGAAGATCAACCAGCGGCTAAGCGTAGCATTGGCAAGATTGACAGTGAAATGGGGAATTGATGCGCAGGTCGAACTGAAGGACGTGGACATTCCAGATGAAGTTTTGAAATCAATGCATGCGGCAAAAGCAGCAGAGAAAGATGCTGAAGCAATGATTACGCGGGCAAAAGGAAAGCATGCGGAAATCATGGCAATAAGGAAAGCCACAGAAGGGCTTACTGACGAGAACATAGTCTATTACTATCTTGATACACTGAAGAGCCTTGCAGAAGGACGGGCATCAAAGATTATCGTGCCAATGGAACTTACTAAATTAGCAGATGTATTTGCAGGAAGAGTTAAGCCAAGGGGAAGAGAAGCAGAAAAAGTTGATGACCTGATTGAGAAATATGCAGGTCTTGTAAAGGATTTGGAACTTCCTGAAAAGATTCCGATTGAGAAACTGAAGAAAGTCAAAAAGAAAATAGTAAAGAAGAAAGAAGAAAACGCAGACGAATTGTTTGAGTAAATTGACTTTTAGATGGCGGCGGCTTCTACTAATGCACCGACACCAATCAGGAACACGGCAAGCACGATTAGAATTACTCCATCCCTGAAAACTATTTCAAAGTCTTTTATCCTGTATTTTCTCTGGACAATTGCTGCAGAAATCAAAGACCCTGCAATTGCACCGAATGTATAAGCAGTCAGTTCAAGTATTCCATGAGGCAAAAATCCTAATGTAATGAACCATCCGTGTCCGAACGCCAGTAACTTTCCATATTGCTGGCCCTGATAGAAATTCAGATTGAGCTCATGCATTAATTTTCCAATGTAGACCCCTATCACCGATGCGTTCCACGTGATTACAAATATCGCTCCGGCCCCATATATCACTGAAGTCAATAAAACTAATCCCAACACCCACATGTTGTTAGTGAAGATGAATATCGCATTGTTAATTAAATCTCCCGGTACTAATGCCGTGGCTGTGAACTGTCCGGTCATTGACTCCCCCAGCGCCTTTATCCCACTTACTGTGGTTATCTGCTCTGCAAAGACTATGTCAGACACATTTGGCGGAAGAACTGCGAACCAGACGCTTGTGGCAAAAATTACCCCAAAGAAGAAGAAAACATATATTCTTACAATCTCAACATTTCTTTCGACGAAGTTCATTGCATCCTGCTTCTCGGTAATCTCCCTTTTTTCCATGACCTGGAACAATCGGACCATCAGGGGCATCATTGCAATTGTGGTGAATGCAATCCAAAGTAGACTGGTGGTCGCGTTAAATGCAAAGGTTGCAATTAGAATTGCCACGCTGACAGATAACATGGCAGTAATGATAATTAGCTCCGGCCGTTTTTCGACGTCCCTTAGAGTGATTATTGACTCCAAGACCATATAGCTATGAAGGGGAAATCCTTTAAAAAACCGTTCGCACTTTTATTATAGGTATACGAGAATACCAAAATATAGACATTTGTCGTAAAAGAAGGAGAGTGAGCAATTGCCAACTTCACAAGAAGCATACTTGAAAGGTCGCTTGGAAGGATTATACCAGTTAGTCGAGATTCTTAGAAATCAGGTTCAGGGCAAATCAGAGAAGCCCGCAGAGCTTGTCAAAGAACTTGTGAATCACGTTTATGAGGAATTAGCTGAAATCATCGAGCAAATGAACAAAGACATGGGCATGGACAATGAAAAATACGAGAAGGCAGCAAAAGCAGTAAAAGAAGGAAGAAAAGCTGTTGAAGATGAAGATGCCCTTGAGCCGCACATGGACAAAACAAAAGACCTTATGAAAGAGCTTATGGCGGCAAGGAAATAGTGGGAGTATGGAGAAAAAATTCGTTTTACCCGGAGAATTAGTAGCTACAGAAGAGGAAATAATGGGAATCGACGGTGGCTATGAAAAAGACGGGAATTTTTACTCATTATACGCAGGATGGCTTAATATCAATCCTGAAACAAGATTTGCTAAAATTGAAATCGCGACCAAATTTCCTGTGAATGTCAGACCGCACACAGCGGTTTATGGACAGATAAAATCGTTGACACCGCAGGTGGCCATACTGGACGTATGGGGCGACAGAAACAAGACAAGGCCGGTAATACAGAGCAGCACAGCAATACTGCCAATCGCAAGCATAACCACGGATTACTTGAAGAATCTTAGGGATGCTTACAGAGTAGGGGACATAATCAAGGCAGAAGTCGAAGCAATAGAGTACGGAACACTGAAGCTTACAACAAAGAGGTCATACCTTGGCGTTGTCAAGGCATACTGCTCAAACTGCAGAACCCCTTTGCAAAGGGATGGAGCAAGGAACAAATGCCCGTCATGCGGCCACGTTGAGGAAAGAAAGAGAGTCGGAGACAGAATGCCGAGTTCAAGACCGTCTTTCGGTTCATTCGGCGGAAGAGGAAGACCCCCATTCAGACAAAACAATTTTAAACAAAGAAGGCCTTTTAATGGTCCGCGAGATCAAAATCAGAGAGGAAGATCATGGAAATAGAAATAATAAATGCTGAAAAGAATTTTATAGAATTTTACCTAAGGGGAGAAAAGCACTCATTCCCTACTTTGCTAAAGATGTATCTGCTTAAGGACTCGGCAGTGGTCTTTGCATCTTACGATTTAGACCATCCGATAATCGGAACGCCTCGTTTTGTAGTAAGAACAGACGGCTCAAAAAGTGCAGACAAAGTTCTTGAAAACGCAGTCAAGGAAATACTGAAAGATGTTGACGATATGCGCAAGAGCCTTGTTGCCAAAAAATAAAACTGGTGAAATGATTGAAAAAGGTGAAAGAGCACCTGAAATATTTAGACCCTGATTTTTACATAGATTTAATCACAGGTAAAGCCCACAAACCGTCAAAGGAAATCAAGTGGAGAATATTTGATTTGGGAATCTCGCTTTTTATTTATCTGAGTTACGCTTATTTGATTTATTTCTTGATAGGAATTATTTTGCAGTCACCTACGCCGATTGTGATTGTCACATCAGGTTCAATGGAGCCGGTAATCAACAGGGGCGACATTATATTCATACAAGGCGTAAGCGCCGACGCATTGAATTCTCCAAGAGTTGACATGACACAAAGCGTTAATGAAAAATATGTCAGGGAATTTGCAACATTGAATTATGAAGATAATGGAACCTGCTCTCTGAAAGTGAATTCAGACGGACTGAAATACATTGACTGTCCCAGTTTAGAAAACTTTACAATAATGACAGGAGTAAGTTCTCCTGTGACAGTTGACATAAGCGAGGACAAGGATATAATTGTCTATACGGATGATGTTTCCGGAGAAGACATAATCCACAGGGCGCAGGTGAAGATGTACACACCAGACGGAGTTTATCTTATTACAAAAGGGGACAACGTTGAAACAAACAAGACAATCGACCAGGACTGCAATATATATTCAATAATGGGAGAACCAAAACTACTTTGCGCTCTGAACCCGTATCCGATTCCAATGGAAAAAATAAGAGGGAAATATCTATTCAAGATTCCTTATCTCGGTTATCTGAAACTTTGGCTGTTTGGAAGGTAGTTCAAAAATCTGCAAGAATCATTCTTCTGGGAAAGTTCCTTTCTTGTGCGTTTTTTATTTGTCTTTCTTTTAGCATATCGGCCTGAATTAGTCTGGTATTCAATTCATTGATTTCAAAATCTCTTTCTAAGTGCTTGAAGAACCATTCGATATCTAATTCATTAGTCATCAAATCTTCCTTTCTTATTATTTTCAATGAATATATGAATTGCCGCATTGATTTCTTCTTCAGTGAGAAGATTGTTTTCTTTTAAATGAGGAATTACGTCTTCAGACCATCCACCACTTACTAATAATTCGTTTTTTGGGTGAAACGGATTTCGCATATAGTCCCCCTGCATACTGATTAGTTTTAGAATTTCATACTTATTGGCCATGTCATGATTAAATTCATTACCATCTTTTAAAGAATCAAAGAACCACCACATATCTACTTCTGATTTGAAAAGATGGTCGCCAAATTCAGGCCTTTCAACAATATCTGCTGTCATTTCATCACCCCAATAGTGGAAGTAGGGCATAGTTATTTTAAACACTTGCGCATTACATCATACGATGGACGAATTATCTGAAAATCAGGGCAATGAGATGAGGAGATGGCCTGCAAAAGAAAGGGCCATTGGCGAGATTAAATCCTTTGACAAAAGGGTTGCATTGATAGGAAACATAGTAGGAGTAGACATAGACAATGCAGAGGCGAAGATGGACGACAATACCGGAACAATACTTCTTATTTTTACGGATTTGGAAATGCTCAAGAAAATCCAGACAGGCCGATTGACCAGAGTGATAGGAAGACCTTATAACTCCCAGAAGGGAAATGTGATAAATGTAGAGGTCGCCCAGGACATTGACGGATTTGACACTAATACCTATAAAAGGATTAAGGAGTTAGAGGCTAAGGGGATGTGAGGCAGATGCTAAATTTAGTGTTCGATGATGCAAAACTGTTCAAGAGAACTATAGACGCAATATCCGTTTTGGTAGACCAGGGCGAATTCATAATTGACGAGAAAGGAATGTCGTTAAGGGCGGCAGACCAGGCGATGATTGCAATGGTTGACTTCACAATCCCGAAATCCGCTTTCTCGGAATATGTTGTTCAGACGCATTACAAACTTGGAATCGATTTGGAGGGTCTGGCAAAGGTTCTTGCAAGGGCAAGGCCTAATGACAAATTAGTTTTAGGATTGTCAGAAGACAATGCGCTTCTTACAATTGAGTTAAGAGGAAATGCCAGCAGAAGCTTCACATTGCCATTACTGGACATTTCTGGAGGCGATTTGCCAATGCCGAACATGGAGTTTGATGCCGAGATGACAATTGACGCAGACCTTCTTCAGGACGGATTGAAAGACGCATCGCTGTTCAACACTTATGTAACATTGAAAGCCCGTGACCATGAGTTCCAGATGCTTGCAAAAGGGACTTCCGGAAACCTGAACTTCAAATTGGGAAAGCAGGACAAATCAATGAAGCATGTGTCAGTGAAAGCAGAGTCAAGCGCATCATTCCCGTTGGATTATTTGCAGGATATAACGAAATCCGCAGCAAAAGATGACGGCATTAAGATTGCATTCAAAACAAATAGGCCTTTAATGGTTACGTACAAAATAGAAAAGGCCGCATTAATATATTATATTGCGCCACGCGCAGAGGCTGAGTGAAGGTGAGTTAAATGATAAAGTTAGATGATGTAAGGGACTGGAAACGTTCAATCGATGCGATATCCGCATTGATTTCCGAAGGAAACTTTGAGTTTGGGGGGGATGGAGTAGTGCTTAGGGCAATCGACCCGTCTCAGGTAGCATATGTATTCTTCAAGATGCCAAAGGCAAGTTTTGCAGAATTCGAAATGCCTGACGCAAAAATTGGTCTTGATTTGGTAGAGCTTGCAAAGGTTGTTGCAAGGGCAATGCCAGAAGACCAGATGCTGCTTTCATTTGAAGGCTCAGACTTGATACTCACCCTGGAAGGCGCGATAACAAGAAGGTTCAAACTTCCATTACTTGACATCTCAGCAGACGAAATACCCCAACCGAGCCCTGATTTTACAGCAGACATAGAAGTTGATGCAAAAATACTGAAAGAAGCATTCAAGGATGCTGCCTTGTTTAGCTCCTCTGTTATCCTCAGAGTAAGGGGCGACCAGTTAATCATAGAAGCGCAAGGGTCGCAGGGAAATTTGAGAACTGTTGTGCCATCGAGCAAGCGTATAAAGATTTCCTCATCAGAAGAAGTTGTTTCAAAGTACTCATTGAACTTCCTGAACAACATCCTTAAGGAAGCAGACGGCGCAGACACAGTGAAAATTTCCTTGAAATCAGAATCTCCAATGAGAGTGAGCTACAAAATAGGCAAGGCAGAAATAGCCTACTATCTGGCGCACATGCTTCTGTAAACTCCTGTTCATGTGGTCACAGGATCTGTTATTCAGTTACGAATATCCGTTTACCAATGAGGCGCGTAACACCTTAACTTCATTTAATCTGGTTTTTGAGAATGTGCCGAAAGCCGAGATTGAAGAAACAAAAAAACTTGTTATTGCAATCGCCAAAAAGAAAAAGATAGATTTGACTGTGCAGGAAAACTCAGGCGATACACTGAAATCCGCGCTTGTCCGATACACCCTTGCAAAAATAATAATCGGCGTTTCAAACTCGGAGCAGCTGAAAGTAAGATTTGCAAAGGAATACTCTGATTTTTCTTACTCGCGACTTAAATCTGAAAAAGTGATAATGGACTTGCTGACCGATTTGTTTGATGTTGACTCGCTCTCCTTTGACGAAAAAGATTACCTTGTTGGAATAAGACTTGAGAAATATCTTAAATACCCCCCCAGAGAAAAAACTCTTGAGCTTGTGAACAGAAATCTGAAAAACGGATATGTTTACCTGACAAAGCAATCCCTTCCTTTATTTTTGAAGAATGTTGCTTATTGGGAGATATACAATTCATTCGATAAGGATTATTCAAAGGCGCCGCATACTTTCAGGGAAATTGCCAAAGAAGCAAAGGGGGCGATTTACATTCCGGTTCCAAAAATCTTCCTTACAAAAGGAAAGCTCACTCCTGAAAAATTCCCGCCCTGCATACGCGCTCTGAGCAAGTCAATTGCAGAAGGGAACATGCCGGGACATTTTGGAAACATCGCGCTCACAACCTTCCTTTTGGGAATTGGCGCTCCAGTCGATTTCATTCTTGAGACATACAAGCAGTCGGCGAAGTTCGACCCGAAGGTTGCAACATACCAGATTCAGTATCTTGCAGGAAAGACAGGGTCAAGAACCGGCTCAGAAAAGTATTCAGCACCATCATGCAAGAAAATGCAGGACTGGAATCTTTGCGTGAACAGAGACCCGTTATGTGAGAAAGTTTCACACCCTTTAAGCTATTATTCAGCAAAAATAGGAAATTTCAAAAAGAAAGGAAAAGCAGATGAACGAAAAGTCGTTTCTAAAAACAAAGTTTAGGGAGTATTACCTGAAGAACAGGATACCTCTATTGCCGAGAATTGAGCAAAGGGAATTCGGTGTAGGTGATTTCAAAAAGAAAATCACATCAAGGCACCTTAACTTTCCTAGCATGAATGCTCTGAAAGATTATCTGGTTATGGAAACGCCCCTGCATATCTCAGCATCTGTCGCATACTACGGGAATGTAAAAGGAAGGACAATGGATGAGAAGCAGTGGGTCGGAACTGATTTGATTTTTGAATTTGATTCAGACGAATTGAATCCTCCGTGCATGGAGACTCACGACTCCTGGAGATGCCCGAAATGCAAGAAAGCGGGCCATGGTAGTGTAAGGGCCTGTCCGGAGTGCGGTTCAAAAACCCTTCTTGATTCCTGGGTATGCCACCAATGCCTTAACGCGGCGAGAGAGCAGATGCAGAAGCTCATAGATGATTTTTTGCTTTCTGATTTCGGATTCGAGAAAAAGGATTTGTCACTGAACTTTTCCGGAAACAGGGGTTATCACATTTACATCAGGAATGATGTAGTTTACAATCTTGACAAGAGCGCTATTGTCGAACTTATGAACTATGTAACCGGAAGAAACCTTGACCCGATATCACATGGTTTTGCAGAGCCGGACTTCAGCAAGTCACAGAAAACATACGGCCCGAAACCGACAGATTTGGGATGGAGCGGAAGAATCGCCCGTTCAGCAATTGATTACATAGGAAAGGCAGATGCAAAATCCTTTGCAGTTGATTTTAACATCAGCACGCAGATGGCACATAGGATTCTCGACAGAAAGGAAGAGATGGTTAGGGGAATAGAAAGCGGTTTATGGCCTCTTGATTTTGTAAAGACAAAGAATCCGCTTGAGATATGGGCAAGTCTTGCGCAGAGATTTGCGGCAAGGTCTGCGGCAGAAGTTGATGCACAGGTGACAAGCGATGTCAGAAAGATAATGCGTCTTCCAGGCTCATTGCATGGTGCAACAGGGCTTATTGCAATGCCGGTAAAGGACCTTGACAGGTTTGACCCGCTCAAAGACCCAATAGCCTTTAAAGGTGGTTCTACCAAAATTAATGTAAGTAGGGCGCCAGAGTTTACTCTGGGCGGGGAAACCTTCGGGCCTTACGAAAATAAGACATTAGAACTATCCGATTTTGCAGCAGTTTATTTGATAGCAAAAGGGGTAGCAGTGATTGTGTGATTCGAATGAATGCAATTTTAGAAAACAGCGTAACAAAGTATAATGATTACAAAGCATGGGAAAAAGTGTTTGCTAACATTGGAATGTTTCCGGAAACAGACAGACCTGCTCTTGAGTATGCAAAAGAGCAATTTAATTCCTTTGTTGAGAAAGACAGCATTGAAGTAATGGATTTACCCGAACTTTCAAACTTGGGGAAAACAATTTTAGACTGGTATTTTTAGGTGAATAAATGGAAATGACTTATGATGAGATAATGAAAGTAAGGCGGCTTGAAAAGTCAGCCACGCGTCTTGTCAAATTGGCTCCGGACTTCTACGAGCAAATTGAGAAGTTTATAGCAAAGGAACTGAAAAAAGCGAACGGAACAATTTCTCTTGACCGGGTCAGGGAGTTTGAAAATCTCAAGCAGGCAATTATCGACATCTACAACATGCGTGAAAAGAAGATTCTTAATCAGGCATTGCTTGCATCGCGCTCAGGAAATGCAGACACAGAGCATCTGACAAATTCAGAAAAAGAGCTTTATGAAAATCTACTTTTATTCCTTAACCGGTATCGCGGGAACGTTAATCTGTACTTTGAAAAAGAAGGCGGAGAAAGCAAGAAATCCACCCCAGAACCTTTAAATAACGTTACAGTCAGTATTTTAGAAGACGTACCCTCTTTTGTTGGCGAAGATATGAAGGAATATGGACCATTCAAGAGAGAAGAAGTGGTTGAACTTCCCAAATCAGTAGCCAATCTATTGATAGCAAGAAATTTAGCTGAGAGAGAATAATCGGTGATAAAAAATGGTTAAAGAAGCAAAAGTACCAATGCCAAAGTCACGTTTCCTTAAAGTCAAATGTCCGAAATGCAAAAATGAACAAGTTGTTTTCGGATGCGCAACAACAACAGTTGAGTGCAAGGAATGCGGCGAAAAGCTGTCTGTTCCGACTGGTGGAAAGTCGAACGTGATTGCAAAGGTATTACAGGTACTGAGTTAAGAGGTTAAATAATGGTGGACCTTCCGGAAAAAGGCGAGCTCGTAGTTTGCGAGTGTACTAAAATAATGAATTATGGAGCTTTTTTTAGATTAGTGGAGTACGGCGACCTTGAAGGGTTTGTCCACATTTCCCGAGTTTCTTCAGGAAGGGTAAAGAATATCTTTAATTATCTGAAGCGCGGCCAGCTATATGTTGCAAAAGTTACATGGGTTGACAAGGAAAAGAATGAAATCAACATGGTCTTGGGCCAGGTGACAGAGCAGGCGAAGACAAAAAGGCTGCAGCAGTGGAGACAGGACAAAAGGTCACACGCATTGCTGAAAGTGATTTCAGAGAGAATAGGCATCACAGAGGATGAAGCATGGGAAAAGATTGCTGTGCCTTTGATTGAAGAGGAAGAGAGCCTTTACAAAGCATTTGAGGTTATCAGCGTTTCCGGTGAAGTTAAGATTAATGTTCCAAAGAAATGGAAAGATGTGCTCATCGAAACCTTGCAAAAGAGCATTGATGTTCCTTTGAAAACAATTAAGGTAGAACTGTCGCTTTCGTGCAAAAGCGAAGAGGGCGTTGACGCGGTTAAGGCTGTGCTTTTGGCAGGCAAAAAAGCACTGAAAAACAACCCGCACAGGATTTATTCAATAAGCGCACCGTTATATACCTTGGAAGTTACCGCTCCGACTTACAAGGAAGCGGAAACAGATATTGATAAAGCAATCAAAGTAATAGAAGCAGAGGCAAAAAAGCACAAAAAATGCGAGTTCACATTCAAAAAAACTGAGGCGTGATTATAATGGAGTCTATGGAAATAACTTTTCACAATAAAGTCAAAAGTAAAAATGCACTGATGGTAGTAGGGCTGCCGGGTGTCGGTTTTGTCGGCCAGTTGGCAGTAGAATACATCGTTAGCGAATTAAAGCCGAAAAAAATAGCAACAATACACAGCAAAGGATTTCCCCCACAGGTTTTTACAAAGCCGGACGGTGAAATAGAAGTTCTTGACAACAGGCTTTACCTGCTTAAAAGAAAAGGAAAAAGGGACATTTACTTTTTGCACGGAAATGCCCAGCCTGGCCTTCCACCGCAGGGCGCTTTTGATGCCCAACACATTTATTCTTCAGATATTGTCAAGCTTGCGAAAAGCCAGGGCGTTAGTGAGATATACACGCTTGCAGGAATCTCTGACATAAACAGAATTTCCCAAGGTAGCAAGATAATTGCCGTTGCCACAGACAAAAAAATATTCAAAAAAATAAAGGGAAAATTCGACAGGAATATAATCGGATTCCCGATAAATGGCGCAGCAGGACTTATTCTTCAATATGCAAAGTTTGACAAAATGGAAGGTGTATGCTTTATTTCAACAACCGGGCCGCAACCGGTGGTTCCTGACTTTGGCGCAGCGCAAGAGATTCTTAATTTGCTTTCAGGTACTTTAAGTCTAAAGATTAATATGAAGGAAATAGACAAGAAAGC
Source organism: Candidatus Iainarchaeum sp. (assembly GCA_016926295.1). GTDB lineage: Archaea > Iainarchaeota > Iainarchaeia > JAFGOX01 > JAFGOX01 > JAFGOX01. Next base: position 652 of record JAFGOX010000010.1, on the reverse strand, counting down.
AAAAGAAATGGAAAAGAGACTAAAAGAGGCAATAGCTGCACCGTCAGAAGAAGCGTCACAGTTTGTAATGGCTTCTGAGCAAGGAAGGGAAAAGTACCCCTCCTACATCCGCTAACAAAACCTTTAAAATTAGATTAGTGTTTGTTAGGGATGATGTACGACGCATATGTTTTAGTTTTTACAATAGCAGTAGCTGTTTCACTTGTTGGCGCTTATTTATCTATTGTCTCCTGGAAAAAACTGGAAAAAATGAGTGGCAAAGATGGAGGAAAACTTGTTGGCGCGAAATGCTTTTTGAAGGCCAGCGAGATAACCGTAACCTTTGAGCTGCTTTACATTACTGCAATTTGTTACACCACCCTTTTGGTTTTCCTTATACTGGACAGGGTCTTTCAGAACAATTCAGTAATTGTCTTTGCATTTGTGGCTTTTTTTGCAATAGTAACTGCCGTGGTTGTTACTTGCGCATTCAAAACCTATTATGATATAATAAACGCTAGGAAAAAGTGAAAGAATGGCAGATTCAAAAAAAGATAAATTAGTAAAAATTCTGGCCACACTAAAGGCTGCGGGCGATGTGGAAAGCGCAGCAGTAGTGACAAGAGACGGTCTGCTTATTGCGGCCAATCTTGAATCTAACATTAATGCAGAA
>JAFGOX010000009.1 GCA_016926295.1 Candidatus Iainarchaeum sp. | reverse complement strand
AAATATTTCTATTTCTGCTTCATTCTGATATACAAAGCTCATTGGATGAATTGGTACTGCAGGAAATTTATGTTTTATTAATGCATCCCAAATTTTTCTATTTAAATCTTCAACATGTTTGTGAACCATTGATACTTCAAACATTTTTTCTTTTGGTATATCTCCCATTAACCCATATTCCTGAACAGGATAATGTCCAAAGCTCCCTGCACCATTAACTATAACTAAATCAAAGTCGCCTTCTTCTTTTGCTTCGGCTATTTCACTTGCCAAGCGTTCTATTGTGTCTTCCCTTGCAGTTAATGCAAGATTCTTTTCTGTAATTACTGAGCCGCCAAGTTTCAATAATAAAATATCACTCATACACATCCCACCTTTTGTATTCTTCATGTTCAATATCTAATAACTCTAATGTTCTCCCCACGATAAATTTCTCCATGTCATTAAATGATTGCGGTTTTATGTAATGGCACATCATTGCAGGTAGTATTGTGCATCCTGCTTCCTTTGCCTTAACCATGTTTTTTAACTGTGGTAAAGTCAAGGGTGTTTCCCTTAGCACTAAAATTAATTTTCTTTCGCTTTTCAATTGGTTGTTTGCTGCTCTTGTTATTGCATTTTTTTCCAGTCCATTTGCAATATGCCCCAATGTGTTCATGGAACAGGGAATTATTACCATCCCGTCTACTCCAAAGGAACTTGAGCATATTTTTGTGTGAATATCTTCTGGTTTGTAAGTAAAATCTGCATATTTAACAAGTTCTTCATCACTGATTTTAGTTTCGTATTGTCTTACTTTCTGTGCAGCATCGCTTATTATCAGATGCGTTTCGATTCCTTTTTCTTTTAATGATTTCAATAGTTCAAATCCTAATTGGAATCCACTTGCTCCGCTGATTGCGACAATCAATTTATTGTTCATTTACTTCAACTTCACCTGTTTCTCCATTTACTTTTATCCAATCTCCTGTTTTTATTTTAGAGATGTCAATTCTGTCGACACAAGGTAGGTCTGCGATTATCACGCCAGTTGCGACAATTGGTTCGGTTTCTGCATTTATTATGGCTTTTGGCCCTGTTTTTTTCTTTTCTAGTCCGTATATTACAAATGAGCCCACTGTGCTTCCTTTTCCTTTTGGGAATATAAGTATTTTTTCAGTAAGGCACTCTTCGTCCAAATCGTGTCCTTCATCATGAATTATTCCGGTTTCTGTGTCAACCTTTCCATAAAAGCCAATCGGCATTTCCGAAACTAACGCTTCCCCTTCTACGATTCCTTCCATTATTGCTCTTCCCTTTAGTTTCATTCCAACGCCCCCTTGATTAGGGTTTCAATATCATCAAATACTACCTTCTGCTTGCAGTGCGCAGGAAGGTATTCTGCTGCTTTTCCTGAGTTTACTGCAACAGTTTTGAATCCCATTTGTTCTATTGGTGCTACAACCATGCATGTATCGCAAACAATATCTCCGCCAGCATTTTCTATTGCTTCAACAAATCCTGCGGTTCGTGCTAATTCTTTCATGGGTCGCGAGGTGCAAATCCATAATTTAGTCTTTAAATTTTTTCCTTTAACCATTTTTGCTATTTTCTCTATTTCTATTATTGAGCTATGGGGGCAACCAACCATTATGCAGTCCGGTTTTTCACCTGTGTTTAATTTTTCCTTTTCTTCTTTCAAATCCTTTTCCCCAAATGTGATTGTTTCAACATACTGCCCCGCAGGTCTTTCCTCTTTTGCCTCGGGAGTAACATCTTCTACATGGTACAATGCTACTGCCCCTGATGCCGCCATTGCTGCACCCAATGCCTTTAGCTGGTCTGTGTTAGGTTTTATTCCTGTGAAATAAGGGACACCATCTTCCACAATTTTTCCAACTTTGTGCCCAAGAGCTCCAAAATCAGCTACCTTATTAATTTCAATTTCTACATCTATTTTGTGAGTAGCATGCCTGTTTTCGTCTAAGTGATAACCATATTTTCCAGTTTTGCCGCAGATTCCTGCTGCCAGTGCAGATGGCCCGCCTTCCCTGTTTGTTCTTGCCCCAAGTGCACTATTCGCAAATGACACTGCTGAGCTTTCTGCCCATGCAAGATGCTCGCCTTTTTGGGGGATGTTTCCTAATAGATAAGGTGTGCATGTCGCGGAGGGTATTACATCCATTTCCTCAAATGCCTCAATAATTCTTAATTGTTTTTCAGCAAAATCTTCTGGGAAACCAAAATAATCCCAGTGTTCTAAATCCATGCCGGCAGGATTCATAAAAGTTGGAACGCGGGTCTTTGCCCCCAAACTGGCAAAATCCTCTAACCATTCTAAACCTTCATCTTTAATTGATTTATAGCTTACTCCTGACGCCTGTGCTGATTGGATTTCAACCAATTCCTCTGCGCCAAAAATATCTCCAAGCTTTACAACTAGTTGCATTGCTTTTTGTACGCCTTCACCCTCTTCTCCATTTAATATTCCTTCTTCTTCTTTAGTCAAATTCATTTAATCACTCCAAATAGTCAGCTAAATTTACTTCCTGGTATTTTCCTTTCTTGAAACTTTGGATATTGTGTTCGTCAAGCGTAGGAATTGTTGCGTCTAAACCCATTTTCGCTGTTTTTGCCTTAGGATCGCCTTCAAAATATTTTCCACTTGCGTCTAGTGAGCTTCCATCCTGAAATCTTAGTATTATTGAATCATCATCCGCCTGGAATCTTGTTGCAATTGCCCATTCCACTTCTGCCGGGTTGTATATGTTTATATCATCATCAATGATTACACAATGCTTCAGTGAATTATGCCCCCTGAACGCCGCATCTATCGCCCTTTTGCCGTCAAACCATTTTTTCTTTTTTATCTGTACTATTGCATGTAGCCACGAGCATCCGCCAAGTGTGATTGAAACATTTTTACATTCGCAAACTTTGTTTACTTCTTTGAAGATTGTCGGCTCTCTTGGCATTCCCATGAGCAGTTTGTGTTCGTTTCTTCCTGGAAGCAGAGCATGGTGTATAGGGTCTTTTCTATGTGTAATTTTGTCAATTTGAAAAACCGGTTGGTCGTCTCTTGCATAATCCCATGTTTCTGTCAGGTCCAGAAAAGGCCCTTCAGTTGTTTTTTCGTGGAGCAATCTTCCTTCCAGAATTATTTCCGAGTCTGCCGGTACTTCCAAATCTTTTGTCTTGCATTTTACCAAGTCAGTCTTGCCTAATGCATTCATAATTGCAAGTTCGTCCACATTTTTTTCTGGAGATAATGCTGCTCCAAGTAAAACCGGAACAGAGTTTCCAATGCAGACCGCCATTTCCAGCTCATCAACTTTCTGAAACGCAGTATCGGTTCCTCGTTTTGGGATTATTCTTGCTGCAAAACTTGTTTTATCACGCTTCATTAATCTGTGATAACAAGCATTTCTTCCCAGGTCGGGGTCGTTGATTATTGCAACTCCGGAAGTTACATATGGCCCCCCGTCTTTTTCCAAATGCGTTAAGAAAGGAATTTTATCTAAATCAACTTCATCCTCGACAACTTCCTGGCAAGGTCCGTTTTGGACAATGTCGGGTTCTTTTGGATTGTCGAGAGCATCTGCAATTGTGTGGATTAATTGTTCTTTTTCTATTCCTAGAGGCCAGGCAAAATAATCTCTGTCTGAGACAACATTTCCTGCAATTCTATAATCAGAATTTTTTACATTTTCAAAAATAACTGCAGTTCCGTCCAAAGCATTTAACACGCCCGCAATTTCTAAATGTGGGTCTACTTCTTTGTCGATTCTTCTGGCTTTGCCTTTTTCCTCTAATAAGCTAAAAGTTTCTCTGAAATCCATCTCCCCACCTTTATTATTTTAATGTAATAAGTTAATTTAAACGAAGCCGTTCGTCAATTAACTATTTTCTGACTTCTATTGCCGCATAACCCACAACTGCGTTTTTGTCACCGGTTATATCCCCGGATGTTTTGTAGTCAATCAGGTTTGCGTGTTTGCATTTCTCTAATTTGCAGTATTCCAGCATTGTGGCCACAGGTCCGCAACCGCAAGGCGTGTAACTGTTCTTATGAATAGTATCCAATAATTCCTTGGATTTGAAATTAAGGATTAGCTGAATAAGCTCTTTGTCTATTTTCTGGGCTTTTTCATGGGGTATATAATGGGAGAAATCGCTGCTTGCTATTACTATAATGTCTCTGTTCAGGTCCTCTTTGGCATCATAAATAGCATTGGCTACTTCTGTGGCTGTCTGGTAGTCCTGCAGGCTCATGCTTATCGGAACTATCTTGAAATCATCGCATAGGTACTGCAGAAAAGGGATTTGAACCTCAATTGAGTGTTCGGCATCATGAGACGCCACGTTAGTGTCCATAATTGAGCAGTTTTTCTTCAAATATGTTGAAAAATCCTCATCCACCTTAGCATTTCCGAGGGGTGTTTTCCAATAGCCCAAAGGGTAAGCAGACACCATTGAGCCCATGCCCGTATGGTTTGGGCCCAGGATAACCACAGTTTCAGGGCATCTTTCTGAGCTAAGGGTTTTGAAGGCTTTAGCTGCCACTGCCCCGGAATAAATATAGCCCGCATGGGGCACAACCAAACCAGCTAATCTGTCTTTGCTTGGTTCGGGTTCAAAATTAGAAGTAAGTTTGTCAAGCATTGCTATCAATTCGTCCTTTTTTGCAGGATAGAATTGACCAGCCACAATTGCTTGTCTTATCATAGTACCTACTTTCTTGTATATTCGAAATCTTCTATTTTGTATTTGAAGTCTTCGTCGCTCTTTAATTCTCCGCGTGCTTTTAGTATTTCCTTTGTTATGCCCATCATTGCAAGTGCAAGGGCCTTTTTACCACGGTTGTTTATTGGGACGACTAAATCTACAAATTGTACCTTGTTCATTGTTGTTGCCAAAGCGATAATTGGTATTCCGCGACTTACTGCTTCTTTTATTGCCTGTTTGTCAACTTGCGGATCAACAATAAGTATTATTTTCGGCTCGATAAACTCTTTGCCAATTGGATTTGTAAATAAACCAGGAAGGAATCTTCCGGTAACTGATTCAGCACCAATAATTTTTGCCGCTTTCTTTACTGGTCTTTGACCATAACTTCTTCTTGCGACTAGGCATATCTCGCTTGGTTTGTATTGTGCGAGCAATATTGCCGCAGCCTTTAACCTTTTGTCCACAGTTTCAATATCCAATACCTTGAGTCCGTCTTTTCTGGATTTGAAGATGAATTTCTTCATGTATCCTGTTTTAAGTTCAGTACCTAAGTGGGCACCAATCTCAAGATATTTTTCTGTTGGAAAAACTTCTGTCATTTTATCACCTAATGTTTGAGCGTTTCCTCGATTCTTATGAGTTCATTTAATTTTGAGGTCCTTTCGCCTCCGATTATTCCACATTTTATTATTTGTGCTTCTGTTCCCACCGCGAGCTGTGATATCGCCGTATCACATGTGTCTCCTGAGCGGTGCGAGAACACAATTTGGTAATTTTGTCTCTTCGCAATTTCAACGGTTCGTAATGTTTCTGTGATTGTTCCTATCTGGTTTGGTTTGATTATTATCGCATTGGCTGCCTTCATTCCTATTCCCTTTTGCAGTATGTAAGGGTTTGTTGTGAATAGATCGTCTCCGCATATTATGCAGCCTTTAGCTTCTTTTGTGAGCGCAGCAAAACTTTCGAAGTCATCTTCATGAAAAGGGTCTTCAACATATTTTATCTTGTATTTGCTGATAAGCTTTTTCACGTATTCTTTTTGCTCTTCTGCGTTAAGGTTCCTTCCGTCAATGTATCTGTATTTGTTGTTTTTGTAAAATTCACTTGCCGCAATATCAAGGCCAATATTTGCCCCGTGTTTGTCAGCCAGCTTCTTTACAATATCCAAAACCTGCTCTGAGGACATTTCTGCTGTCCATCCGCCTTCCAAGTCCCGTCCTGCAAATATTTTTTTATTTTTTAGATATGCACCAAAGTCTGATTGTATATTTTGCATTATTTCTATGTTTGCTTTTGCATTATTCTTTTTTGGAAGCACAAGTATTTCCTGAATATCTGAGGTTGTCAGCAAAGTGTGTGTTCCTCCGCCGAATACTTTTCCCAACGGTTTTGGAATTGATTTTGCTTTTGGGTTGAGATATTGGAATAACTCTTTCCCATAGCAACTTGCCGCGCATTTCAGAGCTGCTGTTGATATTGCTATTGCAACTGACCCGCCTATATGCGAGAAGTTCTTTGTGTTATCAACAACTGATATTATGTTGTCTATTTTCTTTTGTTGTGTGGCATCCTGCCCCAAGAGTTCAGGAATTAATTCATCCTGCGCCCTTTTTACAAGCTGCTCTGGTTTGCTTGGAAATGCTAAAGCCTCATGACTTCCTGCGCTCGTACCTGAGGGTGCAACAGCGCGCCCTCGCCCATTAGCTGATATTACCTCAGCTTCTATTGTTTTTGTTCCTTTTCCTGTAAACACTACTCGGAGTTGTATGTCCTTTATATCGGTTTTAGCCAAGACATGACCTCCGTACTAATATTTCTCGTATTGTATTACTTGCTCTGCGGTGTCCACTTGTGTGAAGAGCATCCTTTTGCAACAATATCTTTTGATTCCTATTTCTTTAAGGGCCTCGATTGGTTTTTTTCCTTCTTTTACGAGTTCCTTGTATTTCTCGTATTCTTCACCTAATGGCTTCCCACAAGAGAAGCATCTTATTGGTATTAACATTGAGCATTCACCTCTTGGATAATTGCTTCTTAGCACGTGCACCGCGGCCAAGCGGTTTCTTAGCCTCTTTCCTTCTACTGTCGTCAATCAAAAGATTTCTATTGTATTCAAGGAACTTTTGTTTAATTTTATCGTCTTTTGTAAATGCAACAATTGCTTTGGCTATTGCGCCCCTTATGGCAACACTTTGCCCCATTGTTCCTCCGCCATTAACTGTTACACTGATATCTACGTTTTCAAATGCATTTGGAACTAAATACACCGGCTCCATTAACAGCATCCTTCTGAATTCTGGTTCTTGAAGTTCTACTGGAACCGAGTTTACTCTGATTCTTCCCTTTCCTGGTTTAACAACGGCTCTTGCCACTGCCTTTTTCTTCTTTGCTTTTGTTGTTATTGCCTTGCTCTTTTTTCTTGTTTTTCTTTTTTTTGTATCGGTTTTAGTCTTTTCTTCTACTGCCTTTTCTACAGTTGCAATTTCTTCTAATTTTGGAGTCTCTTCTGTCATTCATTCACCCTTTGAATCCAAGGAATTTGCTTAATTCATCAATTGTTACGTATGCTTTGTCTGGTTTTTTTACTGCATCGTTTATTTTGATGGCTTTTGATTTTGATAGCGATTCTGGTATGCCTCTGTGGACTTTAAGGCATTTCATTGCTTTTCTTCCGCGTGCGCTTTTGTGCCCTACCATGCCCCTTAATGACCACTTTACTATGCCTTCCGGAGTTCTTGGGAAATGCATTCCTCTGTAGGGGTTTACTGCACAGCTAATGTCCCTTCTTTTTTCTTTGTACTTTTTGAATATCATTTCCTTTTTTCCGATTATTATGATTTCGCGGGCGTTTACTATGTCAACATACTCGCCTTTCAGCGTTCTTTTTGCAACGTTTGTTGCAAGTCTTCCAAGTACTGCTCCGCTTCCATCTATGACTGTCATGTCTTCACCTTATTATCTTTATTCCCTTTCCTTTTGGGTTTTCATTCATTAATTCAGTTAAAGTGAGAACTTTGCTTCCGGCTTCCTTTAATTTCTTTTGTGCGGATTCACTTGTTCTGAACGCACTTACAGTTACCTTTTTGCTAAATTGCCCGTAACCAAGTATTTTTCCCGGAACTATTACCACATCTCCGTCCTTTACGTGTTTGTCAAGTTTCCAGAGATTTATCTGGGGTTTGTTAACTCTTGGTTTGTTTAAGAGCACAGCAACGTTTTTCCAAAAGCTACTTTTTTCTTTCTTTGATAGTTTTTCCATCTCAACTATCATGCCGCGTACTTCCGGATTACTTGCTCTTACGTTAAATGACATTTTATTTCACCTTTTTCTTTAACTGATCTAAAAATTTCTTGGCTTTTTCATCAAGCATTTCTGTTGCCTGGACTAATATTTCTCTTGGCGGAATCTGTCCGTAGGATTCTACGTAGAATATTACCTTGTCGTCTGAAGGTGATGCTTCAACTTCTCCGTTTTTGCTGGCGTCTCTGCAGGCATTGCAAAGAGTGCATTTTTCAAGATTCTCTGTTGAAATGCTTTTCTTTCCCTTTTCAAGGATGTTTACAGGGCATGCTTCTTCGCAGTCTTTGGTTATTCCTTTGTCTTTGTCTATTTTCAGTACGGGGTAAGCCTGGTATGTTATAAGCCCGGGTTGCCATTTTGCGTGGTGGTTTGCGTCTCCCATCAATGCTTCTGCTTCAATCCTAAGCTTTTGCCCTTCTTTGAGTATGATTATTGGAATTTTTTTGTCCATAACCTCTGCTTTTTTTTCAGAGGACATCAAATCTCCTGAATAAACCGTTCCGGGGCCTTCTTTGTCGAGGCTGAACTTTACTGTGTCTCCTCTTTTGAAACCCTTTCCGGTTTTGATTGGTATTAAGCCCAATCTGTGTGCGATGTATTCATCAAAGAAAACTGAAGAGTTTTCGTAGATGCTTACTGTTTCTATTGCTAAGGTCAATACATCTCCCAATGCAATGCGTCTGATAACATTTGCAACTTTTGGACCAACTCCGTCCCAGACGAATCTGAAAGTAGTTGGTGTGTCTTCAAGCACTTTTATATTAATTGACATTAACTCACCTATGGCCTTCTTCCCCTTCTTCCGCCTTTGGACTTGCATCCATCATGCGGTATTGGGGTTACATCTTCAATACTAAGTATTCTAATTGGAGATCTTGATACAGTTCTGATAACTGTGTTTGAACCAGGGGTGTTTGAAATCTTTGACTTGATTCCTCCTGGTGCGCGTATTCTTACATGCACAGAGGTTATTCCTTTGTTTAGGGCCTCGTCAACTACTTTTTCTGCTGTTTTCATTGCTGCCCAAGGCTTTTTCTCTTCTGCGCCTCTCTTTACTACGTGACCGCATGATGCGTTAGATAATGTTTCTGCACCGGTTATGTCTGTCAAGTGGACGTGAGTGTTGTTTTTTGAAGTGTAAATATGAAGTATTCCAGTTATTCCGTCTTTAGCCATCCTGTTTCACCTCTTCTTCAAGGATTTCTTCTGCTTTTGGCATTTGCGCCTCTTTTTTAGGCATCTCTTTTGGTTTTGCAAGGAAAAGCGGGTTTCCTTTGAACTTAAGCTGTGATTCTTCACCTTTGAATAAAAGCTGGCTTGGTCTTGTTACTTTCCTGTCATTCAGAAGAATGTGTCCATGCACTAAGAATTGCCTTGCCTGTTGCGGAGTTGAGGCCATTCCTGTTTTCCATATCTGGGTTTGAAGCCTTCTTTCAAGAACATCTTCAACCTTAAGTGAAAGAACATCGTCAAGAGTTCCTTCGGATTTTAGAATGTTTCTTCTCTTTAAACTTTCAAGTAATTCTTTTTCCCTGAATTCTCTCTCATCTGAAGCTTGAGCTAAAAGAACTCTTGCTGTTGAGCGAACTTTATTCAAATAATCCTTTGCTTTCCAGATTTCCTTTTTATTCTTTAGACCGTAACCTCTTTTGATTTGGTTTTCTTCAGTAATCCTTTGCTTGTCCCAAGGCCTTCTTGGTCTTGAATATGTTGATCTTAGCTTTTTAGTTCCACCCATGATTATCACTGCTTCTTAATTTTCTTTTTGCTTTTGTATCTTGCTTTCTTTCCTGCTTTTCTTCCTGTTGATCTTGTGTGCTGGCCTCTTACTGTAAGGCCCCATTGAAGTCTTAGACCACGGTATGATTTCATGTCTGCAAGTCTCTTTAGTGTAACTCTTTTGTTTAACTGTAATTCTGCCATAATCAATTGCTTGTCTTCTCCGGTTTCAAACTCTTTCTGTGAGTTTAAGGACCATGTTGGCAAACGGTGATCTTTTGACTTAGTTAATATCTCTTCTATTTGTGTTAACTGTTCTTTAGTTAATGAACCGACCTTGGAATTATAGGGAGTGTTTGTTTCTTTTTGGAACTGGTATGCTACGTTTCTTGCAAACCTTATTCCCACGCCTTTTATTCCACAAAGGGCATTAACTAATGGTTTTTGTCCGGGCATATCTTTGCCGGCAATTCTAATAATACCTCTTACTTGTTCTTCTGACATATTATCACTTCATCATCTTTGTAATTTCATCATGACTTGTTGATTTTGTTACATTTAGCGTTTCATTCAATGGTTCAAGGTGTGCAACATTGCACCTTTTTCTTTTAATTCCTTTTCCATCTATTGTAACGAATTTGTTTTCCTCAAGTTCGCTAACTATCACTACCTTTTTGCCGGCGTGTCTGCCAGCGGTTTTCAGGCAAATTCTTCCTATGTCGTATGCACCCATGTTATCACTTTGTCATTCTCTGTACTGCTTTTGTTATTATGAAAAGGGTTCCGTCAGGATCCCATTTCTCAGTGTTTATTATGAGGTCGTATATTGATACGTCCTCAATATTGATACCATACCATGCCATGAAGCGTTTGGCGTCTTGTTTTTCCTTTTTTTCCATTTTTGCTAAGGCATCTGATACCGGTATCTTGAGCTTTTGTGATATTCTCTTTGCACGTATTCTTTCTGGTGCATGTAAATAAACCCTCAAGACATTTGGGGTATCTATTTTCCATGCTCCGAGCTTTGAGTCTACCACGATATTTTTTGTCTTCTTTATTGTTTCCAATTGTTCCTTGTCAATCTCATAATCTATTGTTGGTTCTGTGAGCATTAATAACCTGAGTTCATCAGGCGTCAATTTCCTTTCCTGTGCAATTTTGTGAAATGTTGTTGCTGCGGAGTAATAATCTGTGCTCATGTTTATTGCTATGTTCTTTGCAGTTGTAGTGGCTCCACTGCCAGGCGGACCTGAAAGTGTAATAATCATTAAATCACAATTTCTTCAATACTGTTTCAACATAAGGCAATAGTTTGTACCTTACGCTTTCAATTTCTTTTGTTCCTGAGCTTACCATGGCTGCTTCTTCGAACACTGTTTTCCTGCATGATGCACATAGATGACCTCCGAATGGTACTTGTGGTCTTCTTTTTGTTTTTGCTAATTTCTTGAGTTCTGCTTTGTCTTTTCTTGGAACTCCGGCAAGAATTCCTGAGCATGCTGCGCAATGGGCCGGACTAACCTTTTTCGCTTTGAATTTTAGTCTTGTCTCTTTTGATGCACGCTTTTGCACCTTTTTCTTACTTCTTGTTCTCAAGAATCTTTGTACCATGTTATCTATCTCCAGATTTTTTCTAGAACTTTATCAAGTGTTATTCCTGTTATAAGGGATATAATAATATACCACCATATCCATCCGAGCGAGAATGTTCCCAGCAGGATGGTTGTTTCCTCATATCTTGAACCAAGGAACCAGAATACTGGCAGGATGAATATCATCAAAACTACCATGTGTTTCATTGTTCCCTTCATTGCAGTCATCATTTGTTCCATGTCATCTTTCATTGCTTCCATTTGCTGTTCGGGTGTTAAGTTTTGTTTTTTCATTTCTGCTTGCTTTTCTTTCATTCTTTTTTGTGCTTCTTTCATTCCTTTTTTGTCAATGAATTTTCTCTGCAGTAACAGAGAAAAACATGATACTGCCATTGCTACGATTGCAATCTCAATCATTGCATCCATTAATTCACCTTGAGAGTTTTTACTCTTTTACTTATCTTTTCACTGAATTATATTGCAAGTGTTACAATCCATTTGGTTTGTAACGTCTGGACCAGAGGTATGAAAATTTAATGTCCATGCCACCGAGTGACTTCCGCGGATTAGCTCTGAACCAGATTGTCCTTTTGGACTACTTACCTTATATTCAATGAATCCAACAAAATAGCCGCTTGGACTTTGTTAGATTATTTAATATTATATTGGCCTATTGTGCTTTTATTCGTTTTGCTTGGTCTTTTAAATGAAAAGACTTATTTTTCCTATATTTTTGTTTTTAAGCCAAATTTAGGCGTTTATAGCCATTTAAAGCCCAACCATTAAGTTTGGAACCCATTCTAGGATTCTTGGGCTTATTTGAGTATTTTTGCAAGCATAGGATTTTGCTCCTGAGCCTGCATATTTCTAAGGTCCTCGTAGAACCTGTAAACAATACCTACTGTAAGCAGAATACCCGTACCTGATGAAAGGCACCCGATAATGTCTGCCCCTGCTGCAAGCATACCTACTGCTGCAGAACCTAAAAATGCTGATGGAGGAATGTATTTCCTCAGGACATTCTCGAGTATTCTCGGATCTCGCCTGTACCCTGCAATCTGCTGTCCCTGCGAATGCAGTTGTTCAGCAAGTGTTTTTGGCCCTGTGCCCGAAATCTCAAGCCATAGCAAACCAAATGCTGTTGCAGTTACAGTCATTAATATAAAATAACCAATTACATGCGCTATGCTTCCCAAACTTAGCGTACTGATTCCACCAAGTTCTTCTGCTGTTGCGCCCATTGCCTGCTGCACCAAGTTAAGCACGTATCCGTATGGGGCATTTGTGTAAAATGCAAATCCGCTTACAAGCTGACCGTTTTGGTAGTGTCCTATCCACGGGTCAAGCGGTGTTCCCTGTGCCATCAATGCTAGCAATTGGATGTTTGCAAAAAGCATTACTGCGAAGATAACCGGAAGGTTTGATGAGTAAAGAAATTTGATTGGGAATCTTGTTCCAAAACCCATTGATGATGTAACCGGAATATCTACATGTATACCTTCGGCATATGCTACAATCAAGAACACAATCAATGTAAAGATTATTGGAAGTGCGGCAAGTATTATGTTGCTGAAGCTTGCTTGTGTCAGATAGTATAAAATTGCCCAGCCCAAACCCTGTGGTGCGCTTCCAGCCATGAACCAAACTGCGCCAGTACCTGTGAAAGGATTCAATATTCTCCAGAATATCGCGCCTGAAACTCCTGCGGCGATAAAAAGTCCAATACCGCTACCAATACCATATTTCCCGCAAATATCATCCAAATAAAGCAAAATCAAAGAACCTGCCGCAACTTGTGCAGTGATTAAAATAATGTTAAGATTAATTCCGAGGAACATCGGTCCTGCTGCGGGCGCGAGCATTCCGCCCATAACATATGCAAGGGGCTCAATAATACACATTATAATTGCAAACAACCTGTTCAAACCCATAAATTTTGCCCTGTCCATAGGATTTGACATATCTAATGGCAATATCTTGGCACCAACCATAAGCTGAAGCACCAATGATGCAATGACTATGGGACCAATACCTGCGGTAAGTAATGTACCCATGTTGCTTGCGAGAATCATCTGGAACTGCGCAAACCTTCCTGCGGTTGCTGCGCTGATTCCAATCAATTTAATTTCTCCAAGTACAAAGAAAACAAGTAAGATAACTGCAGTCCATTTCAACTTTGTCATTAAGTTTGGCGCGACTGCCGGAGTTTTAACAGAAGGCACTCTTGAATAGAGCGGTTCTAATTGATCAATCCAGGTCATTCTTCAACACCCTGTTCAGCCCCATCACCGATTCCGATAATGGTCCAACCTAATGCTTCTGATTTCTCTTTTGCTTTTGCAGTTACTTTGCCAACCTTGATTTCCAATGATGAGTCTAATTTCTGTGGGTTTCCGCGACCCAAAAGTATATCATATCCTTTTTCAGTTAGGTCAACAACTATTTTTCCGTCTTTCTTTTCGCCTAACTTTCCTGCTTTTACCTGTTCGTATATATCATAAACATTTATTCCTTTTAGTAATTCTTCTCCGGGTCTCTTGAAACCCTTTTTACCAAAAGTCATGTAGTACTTGGAGAATTTGTGTTTGTGTGAACCTCCTCGTCCTCTTCCTCCAGTTCGTCCCTTACCTCTTTTGCTAGCAGTGTTGCCGCAGCCTTGCACGCGCTCACCACGGAATTTTATATTTTTCTTTCTTCTTCTTGGTAGGGTTTTCATTTTTTCACCTATATCATTTTAATTAAAAGGCTGTCAATGTTCTCTCTTTGTCCCAAGACTCCGCCCTGTCTGAAAGTTTTCTTTATGCCTTTCTTTTCAAATCCTTTTTTTGGCGGATGAAGTCTGAAGACCGGTTTAAGTTCCTTGATGTCCTTAAATTTTACATCGCCGTTGTAAAGCTTGTCAACAATTGCATCAAGTTTTGAGAATTCTGTTTTTTCTTTTAGCATTTCGGGGGTTAGTCTTTTGTTTCCCATCAGTCTTCCCCTTTTTTCCATAAGTAATGTGAATGTTTCCTTTGAAATCTCGCCCCATGTTATGTAGTCCTTCACTTTCTTTACCATTCCCATGTTTTGTGGGGTGTTCTGGACTAATACGCAATGGTTTACACGGGTCAGATTAAGTAATTCCAGTGTTTTTCTTACATCTGGATAGTTGTGGACCTCTCCACGTATTCTTACTACTGCTATTAGACTCATTCTGATTCCTCTTTTGTTTCAACTACCATTTCTATTTTTGGTGCTTCTCCAAATTCGGCCATTTTTCCTTTCTTTAGGTTGGTTTGTTTTAATGCATCAACCGTTGCCTTTGCAAAGTTCATGCTTGTGCTTGTTTTTCCTTTTGTTGTCAGCCATGCATCATTAATTCCTGCAAGTTCAAGTATTGTTTTTGCTGTTTTTCCTGTGCTTATTCCAAGCCCGTTTGGTGCAGGCATTAATATTATTCTTACTGAGCCACATTTTCCTTCAACTTTGAATGGTACTGTGTGTGGATTTCCGCATGTGCATTGCCAGCTGCCACAGCCACGTTTTATACTCATTATGCTCATTTTTGCCTTTCTTACGGCTTTCTCGATTGCATCTCTTACTGATAATGCCTTTCCTGTGCCTATTCCAACATAGCCATTTCCGTTTCCCACAGCTACTGTTGCCTGGAATGACATAACCCTGCCTGAGTCCCTGATTCTTGTTGTTCTGTTTATTGATAGGGTTTCTGATCTTATGTTGGGCAATAATGCATCAACTATCTCTGCCTCTGCAATGGATTGTCCAGAGGTTAGGATTGCATCTAGACTGGTTATTTGGCCATCCTTTACTTGGCGACCTAATGCTGTTTTAGGTGTCCAAATTTTCGGTTCTGGCTCAAATCTTCTTCTTTCTCTATTTTCCATCATTAATTCACCTATTTGCCCACTATTTTTGCTTTGATTTCTTCAAAGTGTTTTGGTAAAGTTTCTACTTTGAATCCCTTTTTGTTGTATTCTGAGAATTGAATATCATATTTTTCTTTTTCTAATTTCTTTGCCCACTCTGCAGTTGTGGTTCCGTTTAATATCTCTTCTGCTGGGAAAACCTCTTCATTTGCGGGTATTTGAATTCCGCCGTCAATTAAACCCTTAAGTGCGGCGAATATTGCGTTTCCATGGACTGGTGTTGCAAGCCCCAAATCCAGAATTCCTTCTGTGGTGCCCTTTTCCTTTGCTTTTTTTGCGCAAAGTAAACCAGTTAGGTATGCTGCCTGTATGTTTCCGGTGTGTGCTTTCCATCCTAGTTTTGAAAGTTCGCGTGACATTGCGCCGGTTATTGTGTGGTCGCCCTTCATTCCAAAGTTAATTGCCTGTATTAATATTGTATTGCTGCTTCTTCTGATAACAAATCTGGTCTTTCTGGATTTCACAAGTGCAAGACGCTTTTTGTAATTCGTCCTTCCTTTCAATCTTCTTTTGAATTGTCTTCTGCTCTTCATTTTTTGCACCTACTTCTTGGAACCTTCACCAATGGTCTGGGTCAGGTGTTTTTTGTTTTTGAACCAGTTACCTTTTACTCTCCTGTAGAAAGTTCTGTATTCTTTGGTTTCCAGATTTTTTTCAGTTTTTTGCTTTGATAATTCTTTTCTGAGTGCTCTCACTTTTTGTATCCATCTTTTCTTTGGTTTTTCTCTTGCCTTTAATGTACCTTTTTTGCTACCTGCTTTTCTTCCGCGGCCCATTTTCCTTCTTACGTGCTTGACTCTTGCTCTTCCGCGACTTTGGTAATTTTCTTTGCTTACTGTAATCCCGCCATCTTTCAAAAGTGCCCTTATGTCATCGCGAGTAATAGCTTTACTTATGTCTTCCATGCGTGCAAAATCTATTTTTATCTTGCTTTTTCCTACGCCTGCAACTTCTGCTGCTATTTCTCTCGCTTTTACTACTTTCATTTACTTCACCTATCTGTTTAGCACTTTTATTCCTTTGGCTTCTGCCGCCTTGATTATGTCAAGTTTCTTTCTTTTTCCTACGGTTCTTCCTATCCTGATTGCATGATTTTCTGGCAAGCTTTCCAATTGTTGGGTATTGAAGACTCTTGTTTCGTAGTATCCTGACGGGTGCATGAATCTTATTTCTTTTGGCGCGCTGTACCCAATTTTTGGGTGAACGCCGTTAGGCTTCATTTTGTCTGCTTTGTCTGAGTTGATGCCCCTTGGCTTTTTCCACCTGTCGTTGTTTGCCAATTTCTTCAATTTGTTTATTTCTTGCCTTCTGAAGCGCGGTTTGACCTTTTTCTTGATCATTCTCTTTCTTTTCTTTATGTCGTCAGTCATTTTCCAACACCTCTTTCCATAAGGTAAATGCCATCAAGGAATTTTCTGTTGCAAAGTCTTCTTGCTTTTGTTGCTTCTTCCATGTTTGCTGCAGTTTGTCCTACTGCTTCTTTGCTTATTCCACTGACAATAATGTCCTGTCCTTTAACTTCAACTTTTGCTCCGGGCATTATTTTTGATTTTATCTTTTGCTTTCTTCCAACATAGTTTTCAATATCTACCACATCGCCGTTTACTGCGGCCCTGATTGGGAAGTGCGCATAATTAATTTTTAACTTGTAAACAAAACCCTTTCTTACGCCAAGTATCATATTCTCTATGTGCTTTCCGATTGTTATTCCGGTTGATACAAAGCTCTTTCTTTCATTTGGGACCAGTATTTTAACTGTGTCACCTTCTACAATTACGTCAATGCCTTTTGTCTTTATTGTCCTTGATGTTTTCTTTTCACCACTCTGGACATTAACTGTTTTGCCTTCTACGGTTATGTTAACCCCTTCGGGTATTTTTATTTCGCTAATTACTTTCTTTTCCATAACATCACTAATATACAAAGGCCAATAATCTCCCGCCAATTTTCTTTTCCTTTGCCTCATCCAGGCTCATTACGCCATCAGGGGTGGTTATTATGATAATTCCCACGCCTTTTGCAGGAAGATATTGTTTTTCTATAACATCATATTCGGTTCTTTTTATTGGCAGTCTTGGCTTGATTGCCTTGCAGTTGTTTACCTTTCCGCTAAGTTTGACCTTGAATAATTTGTCGCGACCGTCATCAACTTCTTCGAAGTCCCCAATGTATTCGTTTTTCTGCATGACTCTAAGCACTTCTTTAATTAGTTTAGATGCAGGCCTGATTACACAGGTATCATGTCCGATTGCTTCTCCGTTTTTGATGCATATCATTGCATTTGCTAAAGTGTCATTTAGAGCCATTTCATCACCTAATTGTATTTCTTGAAACCAATCTCCTCTGCATATTCTCTGAAGCATTTTCTGCAGATGTTTAATCTGTATCTTCTAAGCAAGGCGTTCGGGTTATTGCATATTCTGCATTTTCTGTTTCCTCTACCTTTCTTTTCTATTATCCTTTCATTTTTCTGCTTCTTTATGGTTGCCATTGTTACACCTATTCAAACTTAACTCCATATTTTTCTTGCAGGAAGTTTATGGTTTCTTCCTTAGTACTTTTGTGTCTTTTGGGCATCTTTTTTGGTCTTATTTTTCTTCGTGAAACTCTTTCTCCGGCTTTTTTTAACTTTATGCATACGTCGAATCCCATGATTCCCAAGTCTGGATCGTATTCGATTCCAGGAAGGTCAATGTATTCAGGTACGCCAAAGCTGATGTTGCCATTTTCTGATACTGAGCTTTTCTTTAATGTGTTGTCTACAACAACTAAAGCTCTCTTGAGCATTTCATCTGCGTCATTTCTTCTCAAGGTTATTTTTGTTCCAATTTCAAGGCCTTCTCTAAGGCTCCATTTTGGTTCTTTTACCTTGCATTTTGTTTTGGTTGCTTTCTTGCCAGTAATCCTTTCCAGTAATGTAACGGCATGGTTCAGTTTGTTTCCTGGTTCGCCTGCGCCGATGTTTAGCACTACCTTTTCAAGCTTAAGTGCGGTTATTGGATTTTTTTCTGACATTATTTACCACCGAATAATTCAACTTCTGGTTTTGTTTTTCCGATTATAATCGTGTTTTCACTTGTTGTTTCAAATTCTGCTTCTTTTGATGCAATTTTAACAATTGCCGGTTTTGTCATTGTTGCGGGAACAATTGCAACTAATTTTCCTTCACTGCCTGCATGTTTTCCATGGATAACATATGATATATTTCCTTCTTTTAATTCATAAATTTCATTTATTTTTCCTTCAGGCAACGAAATCTTTACACTACCACCAACTTTGTACTTGTCCTTTTCCTTTAGGGGTATTCTTATGTTTCTTGAGTCATTAAGCGTGATTTGGATAGTATCTTTGTTTAACTGGGTTTTATTTGTTATTTTGCATATCTTGTCTTTTAAGTCTTTGATTTCCAAAGGTATTAACCTACCTTTTTTGTCAAATACAATCCTGTAGTTCTTTTTGATTTCCGGGAATGAAATTACATCAAATAAACCGGTTATGTATTTGTTTCCGCCCTTTATTGTTTTTCCATCTACAAGAACATACCCGTTGTTTATCATGAATAAACTTTCTTTAGCAGTTTCGGCAAAGCCAAGGTAGTCCCTAACTATAAGGCCAAGCGGAATTCCTGTGTTCTTCTTGTGCTTTCCTGCTTTGATTCTGAAAGTCCAAGTATTTTCCTTTCTCTTAATCATTGCGACCTTTGGAGCTGAAATCCTTTTTTGCCTCTTCCTTTCACCTGCGTTTCCCATTGTTTTCACCTTAAATTCTTATAGGTTGAATCTCCTCAGTTTCTTCTTTTTCCTTTTTTGGCTTCTCTTTCTTTGTGGTTTCTTTCTTTGCTTTTGGCTTTTCTTCTTCTTTTTCTGCCTCTTCCTTTTCCTCTTTCTTCTTTGGTTCTTCTATTTTCTTCGGAGCTCTTTCCTTAATTGTTTTTCCTTTTGCCACGTTCTTGAATCTTTTCTTGTCTGTTGTGTCGATATCTGTGATTATGATATTTGATGGTGCTATTTTTGCCGGGAGTTCCTTTCCATCAACTTTTTTGATATTTATTCCCTGCACCTGTACAAACCCACTCATTCTGTCTACCAAAGCAACAACACCGGTTTTATCCCTGTGTGTGCCCCTTACTACTTTGATTGTATCGCCCTTTCTCACTACAATATTCCTGGCGCCAATTTCATTTCTCAAGTCTTTTGATAATGTAGCTGACATTAGCTTTTTCCTGTGATGTAAAGGCATCTCGTAAAGGGTTAGCCTTTGTTTTCTTGCTTGACTTGATTTTATTTTCATTTATTTCACCTAGAATAACATTGGTGCGATACCTGCAACCTTTGGCCAGCGTACGCCAACCTCTTTTGCTGCGGGTCCTTTGATTTCACTTCCTTTTGGAATACCATCATCATTTACCAAAATTGCTGCGTTGTCCCAGAACTTTACCCGGGTTCCGTTTGGTCTTTTGTAAGCTCTTTTTTGTCTTATTATTACTGCTTTTACTTTTTGCTTTCTGACACTTACCTTACCCTTTTTGACTGAGCAGATTACCATGTCTCCCAAGCCTGCAGCAGGGTAACGTCTTTTCCTGCCTTTGTAACCTTTTACGCCTATTACTTCCAGTTCTTTTGCACCACTGTTGTCTGCGCAAACTAGCCTGGTTCCAGTAATTATTCCCTTGGTTATATTTGCAGGTAATGCCTTCATTTATTTCACCTATAATTTTTTTGTTACTACGAACGCTTTTGTCTTGCTTAGTTTTCTGCATTCGCTTAATTCAACTTTATCTCCTGTTTTTGCCTTTATGCATGGTGGGTTGTGGGCAGGGATTCTTGAACGTACTTTCATGTAACGTTTGTATTTTGGTACATAGCGGGCATATTCTTTCTGCACTATTACGCTATTTTGCATTTTGTCACGTACCACTACACCTGTGATTGTCTGACCTCTTACGGCCAAGCTACCGTGGAACGGACATTTTGAATCTTTGCATTCTTCCATTATTTTTTCACCCAATATTTTTTTGTTCTATCCTGTGGTCTGCATATAATTTTGTTACCATCAATTTCATTTTCTTTTCCATCTTTTGTCACAAGAAAAATGTTTCCTTTTTTTGGTATGATTTTTTCATGCTTTTCCTTTGTTTCAATCTTGAATGTGTTCATTGTCTCTTCGATTATTTTTCCTTCCGTGCCGATGAGTTCCTTACTTGTGCTTTTTTTGACTTTTATTTGCAGACCGGTTAATTCTTGTACCAAAATATTATCCTTAACTGAGATTGATTTGTTCATCCTTGTACCCCATCTGGATTAATATTTCCTTTATTTTCTTTTTTTGCTGGTCTATCTGCATCATATTTCTTCCTTTTCCTGCCTGCAGTTCAATTGTGTCGTTTTTTACTGTTCCGCCACAGGCCAATTGTCGTTTTAGTTCCTTGCCTATGTTTTTGATATCGGTTTTTTTGTCAAAACCGTCGACCACAATTGCAACTTTGCCATATTTGCGGCTTGAACTTCTTATGTTTATTTTTTGTTGCTCCTGAGAAATTTGTTCGCATATACAAAGTTCTTTTGGGAGTCCACAAACAGGGCATACATCACTCATTCAGCTTTTTCCTCCGTTTTTGGTATTTTATTCATGTGAGTTAATATTCTTGCAATGGCTAATCTTTTCATTTTGATTGACTTTGGATTTTCAGCCTTTGTTCTTGTTGCTGCCTGTGCTCTTTCGCGAGCAAGTTCGGTTCTAAGCTCAAGCAATTTCTTATTCAGCTTTTCCGAATCCATGTCTTTTATTTCTCTTGTTTTAAGTGTTGCCATTATTATCACTCTGTTTTAATATCATCTTTCTTCTCTTCAGCAGCTTTCTTTTCTTCTTTTACTTCCTCTTTCTTTGGCTTTTTCTCTTCTGTGACTTGCTCTGAAGTTTCCTTTACTTCTTTCTTCTCTGCTTTCTTTTTTGTGGTTTTCTTTGCTGCTGGCTTCTTTTCAGCCTTTGGCTTTTTCTCTTTTTTTGCAGGTTTTGTTTCTTCTTTCTTCTCTTCCTCAACCTTTATAATTTCTGTTTTTCCTTCTGGTGCTTCTTCTGTAACGCCGTGCAACTCTGCTATTTTGTCTTTTAGCAGTTCTTTGATTGGAACTTTGTCAGGGAAAAGTGCGTCTGGCGGGATAATTCTGACTGTAACACCTATTGCGCCTTTTTTTAAGAGTGCAGTGCTTTTTCCTATGCTTACCATGCTGGTCATGTTTCCACTTTTTTTCATGTACCCGCGCTTTTCAATTGTTTTCATTGCTTTTGCACCTTTTCCGATAAGTGCTCCTTTGACTGTAATCTCAACACCCTGTGCGCCGTTTGCCATAACTCTTTCAAGTGCCCTCATGACAATTGGTCTCCACTTAGGTCTTTTGACCATTTGCTGGGTTATTCTCTTTGCAACAATTTCGCCGTTCATTTCAGCTGATTTTTCTAACGGCTTTACCTCAATTTGTGGTGATTCGATTCCAAATTGCTCCTTAAGGTCGACTGTTAATCTCTGTATTGATTCGCCAGATTTTCCAATTACAAGTCCGGGCCTTTCTGCTTCGATTATTACGCGTGAAACAATTCCTGTTTCTTCAAGGGACACGTTTATGACGTTTGCTCTGGAATACTTCGTTTTAACGAATTCCTTAAGTTTTGCGTTTAATATCCCTTCGGAGACAAATTTCTGTTTTATCATTTATACACCTATGTTTCTTGCAATATGATCTCAAGGTTTGTAGATTTCCTTCTGATGCCCTTTATCCCTTTGTGTGTCTTGTGAACCGCGGGGTATTCCCAGCCTCTTGTTGCTGCGACATGGACTATTTTCATGTTTGATGAATCCAAACCTTTGTAGTCTGCATTTGTTTTTACACCTTCAATTAATTTTTTGAATACTTCACATGCTTTGATTGGGTATCTTCCTGACTTTATCTTGTCGTGGATTCCTTTTTGGTGCGATACGTGCTCTTTGTATCTTCTCATTGGAACCGGCTCTTTAAGCAATATTACTCTGTCAAGGTATGCCAATGCCTTTGTTGTGGTCATTCCTTTTATTTTTGTGGCTATTTCCCTGGAATACTTTGCTGAAATTCTTGCGTTCTTTACCATTCCTTTGGCAGTTTTGCCAGGTATTTCCATTGAATAGCTTCTTTTAACCATATTATCACATCTACTTTACAGATTTTGCCTTTGAACCACCAGTAGCACCAATACCCATCTTTCCATGTTTTACTGGTTTTCTTGTGAATATGAATTCTCCAATTACATGTCCAATCATGTTTTTGTCTAAGGTAATCTCGTCAAATTTCTTTCCGTTGTAAACGGCAACATTTGCCCCAATCATTTTTGGCAGTATTATAATATCTCTTCTGTGCGTTCTGACTGCTTTTGGTTTTTTGCCTTGCCTGACTATTTCTGCTGCCTTTAATATTTTTTCCATTGTTCTTCCTTGGATTGAGTCTGGCCTTATTTTCAAGAAAGTTTTTCTTGAACGTGCAGGAATCATTTTAATTATTTCATTGTTCGGTATTGCCTGAAGTTCTTCAAGCGTTTTGCCTCTATATGCCCAGTCTTTTTTTGCCATTATTGCACCTACTTCTTCCTTCTACCTGTTCTGCTTGCTGCAATGTGTCCGACTTTCTGTCCAGGTCTTGCATGTCTGCTTCTTGTTGTTGCTTTACCTACGTGGTGTTCTCCTCCACCGTGCGGGTGGTTAACAGGGTTCATTGCAACGCCTCTGACCTTTGGCCAGTTTTTGTTGTTTGCTCTTGTGATGTATGAATTTTTTCCTGCTTTTACTATTGGTTTTTCACCTTGTCCGCCGCCTGCTGCGCAACCGATTGTTGCCCTGCAAGCCGGATTGAAAATAATCTTCTTTCTTGATGGTAATCTAACGTAAATTCCTTTTGCGTCTCTTCCTGTGATTACTGCCCATGAGCCGCCTGCTTTTACTAATTGCCCACCGTCTCCTGGTCTTCTTTCGATATTGAATATTGGCATACCATCCCTGATATTTGCCAAAGGAAGGACATTCCCTACTTTTATATCTGCTCCAACGCCCATCTCAATTCTTTGCCCTGTTCCAACGCCCTCTGCAGGTAAGATATAATCATAGATTCCATCTTCATATAATACCATTGCCAATGGTGCGGTTCTTGCGGGGTCCAACACAAAGTCAATTACGTCGCATTTTAGCACGCTACTTTTTTGAATGTCATCGTAGCTCCTGTAAGTAAGCTTTGTTTTATAATTATGGCTAGGTGATTTGTATGCGGGGCTTCCCTTTCCGCGCCTTTGTGATATAATCAACTTTCCCATTTGTTACACCTATACAATACCCATTGCAGTTGCAATGTCTTCTGCCTTGAACTGCTTGTTTATCTTTACAAATGCCTTTTTTCTGTTTTTTGCGTCTTTCAAAATATTTACTTTGTCGACTTTGACTTTGAACATTACTTCAATTGCCTCTTTTACATCCTTTCTTGTTGCACGGGTGTCAACGAAAAATACCATCTTGTTGTTTTTGTCAATCATTGCAACTGACTTTTCCGCCAGTGATGGATAAAGTATTACTTTTGCTATTTCCATTATTGCACCCCGAATAATTTCTTTTCTTCAAGTTGCTTAATTGCACTTTCAGTCCAGATTGTTAGTCTGCCAGCATCTCTTCCAGGTGCCAAGACTTCTGCGTTTAGATTGTTTACATTGATTACTTCAACGCCTTCAATGTTTCTTGCAGCCTTTGTTACGCCAGCAATTCCTGATGTTATAACCAACGGGCCTCTTGCGCGTTTGAATTTTCTATTTCTTCTTGTTCCTTTTCCTGCCCGGATTGTTTTTCTTGATTTTGCTCTTACGACATCATCAATGACGCCAAGTGCTAAGAATATTTTTTCTACTTCTGATGTTTTATTTAATGTTTCAAATTTGCTTTCAATTATAATCGGTAAGGTAAGTTCTTCTTTGAATTTGTGGCCTCTTGCAATTACCATCGCTTTTTGTGCTGTTGCGGCGATTGCGCTTCTGATTGCAAGTAGTCTTTCTTTCTTGTTAATTCTCTCATGCAAGTTTTTTTCTGGTTTTGGCGGATGTGCTCTTGGACCGCCTACTGCGAATGGAACCGCAGCCACGCTTCCAAGGAATCCAAACTTCCTGTTTTTCATTCTTGGAAGTCTTGCCAATCCTTTTGCATTTCCAGAACCACTTTTACTGTATCCTCTTCTTCTACCAACAAATTCTGCAGTATTTTGTCTTCCTGCTTTTTTGAAGTTTCCTTTTGGTTGTAATCTTGCGGTTTGGCTTGAAATTACTGCACGGTTGATTATGTCGGGCCTTACTATTTCACTGAAGTGTACTGGCAGCTCTATTTGTTTTGTTGTTTTGCCATCCAATCCATATACGTTTACCTTCATAATCTACACCTATTGCTGGGATTTTTTTGATACATATGTGATTTCACTGAGTACGACATTTTCTTTTAACGGTGGCCTGATTGATTTTCTCAATCCGATGACGCGGTTTACTGGTCCTGGAACAGAACCAGCCAATGCAATGTACGGCCCGTTTGCAACACCGTAAGTCAGGAACCCTCCTGCCGGTGTTATTTCTTTTCCATCAGTTCCCATTTTGATTATTTTCTTGTTAAGATCGGTTCTTGTGTGATAACCCATTTGTCCGGGTCTTGGAACGCTCCACATAACTGCAGCAGGGTGCCATGGACCGATTGAACCGACAATTCTTATTTTGCTTGCTTTGTGTCTTTGTCTTGCAACGCCAAATCTTTTCATCGGGCCCTGCATTCCTTTTCCTGTTGTCACTGCTTTAGCATCAATATAATCATTTTCTGCAAATACATCGCTTGCATTGATTTCTTTTCCTAGCATTTCTTTTGCGTAGGTTAATTTTTCCTCAACATTGCTTCCTGATATTCCAAGCTCAATTATCTGTGGTTTCTTGCTGCCTGTTGAAGTCATAAATGGTTGAGTATGAAGAAGAAGAGTTACATCAGAAATATTTTGCCCCTCAAGTACTTTAAAATCAGGTTCTTTTCCTTGTTTGAGGCTGTTAAGTTTTCTGCGAAGGAATTTGTCAACTTTTGGTGAAATAAAATCCTTAAATGTTCTAATGCATGTGTCGTCTTGTTTGTAGGTTCTCATCGCAAAAACTTTCATCGGCGGTACTGCGAGTACAGTCACAGGAATTGAAACATCCATTCCTGTAGTTGGTGAAGTTTTTCTTCCATCAACGCCAATAAAATGTGTCATGCCGACTTTATACCCTGCGAATCCCAACAAACCTACTGACTCACCACTAGGCCAAGTTCTGAATCTAGCTAATTCTCTCTTAGCTCTCTTCCTTGGTCTGTAACCAAGCGACCCGCTTCTAGGGTAATTTCGTCTAACCATTCATCTCACGTACAAAAATTAGCCTAAACCTTCCTCCTGGTTTGGCTGACTGTTACTTGTCCTTTATCAACCACCTTGAAAGAACTTAATGTCTTTACAAATGAGAGCTATCCGCTCAAAAAAAGGACTAATATAATATATCCAAAGTAGGCTTTAAAAGCCTTGCCCTGTGGCTCCCTTTTTGGAAATATATAGGAAAATTCCCACAATTACAAGTATGAATATTAGACCCAACCATACGCCGTTCATTCCAAGCGTAAAGAGCCCCGTTTGTCCATCTGAGCCGTTTTGAGCCCCAGAATAGCCTATTTCCACCTTTGAAGTTATATTTCCTGATTTTGCGGTTAAATTTACCTTTTCTATTGTTGTACCGTCAGAAAAAGAGGTAATTTCTATATCTTCTGAGGCTTCTGGGCCTAAAGTAAAGGTCTTTTTGCTGTATGTAGTTAGCCAGTCATTAGGCAGATCTGTGCCTATTTCTACCTTAAGCGGCAGATTTGAATTATTTGTTATTTTGGCCGTAATTAGATATTCGCTCCCGGTTTTCTCAAGATTTCCTGTAATTGTGAGTATGTCCTCGCCTGTAGCCTCAAATTTGAGCCTGGCAGAGTAAATTTCCTCGCTGTTTCCTGCAGTTACGACTATTTCTGCCAGATATTCTGCATATTCCGGGCTTTTAGGCATGATTTCCACTTCAACTGCCTTTGTTTCACCCTTGTCAATAGCGTAATTATAGGTCTTTATCCCCCAGCTTGTCGGAATGTTCCTTACGTTCACTGTTACTGGAGTTATTTGCGAGCCTGTGTTCTTTATTTCAAAGGAGACCGTGTTCCATTCATCTACTGTTAATGAGTATGTTTTCTCATGTGAGACTATTTCAATTCCGCTTACTAATGGAAGTAAAAGAAGCACGAATAAGATAGGCAAGATTCTTCTCCCCATATTTAATTAAGAGGGAGAAAAGTACTTTTAAACATGTTGTCAGCCCTTGATTACGCCAAGTGGAACTACTTTTGCAACTTTTTTAGAAATGCCGGCCAGTTCTACGGACTCAATAACATCATCAATTCTTTTGTAAGCTCCTGGCGCTTCTTCTACAAGCCCGTCCTTGCTTGCAGACATTATCACTTCGCCTTTTGCTTCTAATTTATTCTTTACTTCTTCTGCAGAGTATTTTTTCTTTGCTGCGGCTCGCGACATTACTCTTCCTGACCCGTGACATGTCGAGCCGAAAGTCCATTCCAGTGCGGCTTCTGTTCCGACTAATAAATAAGATGCAGTTCCCATATCCCCAGGGATTATTACAGGTTGCCCTGTTTTTTTGTAAATCTCTGGCAATTCCGGTCGGCCAGCGGGAAACGCCCGTGTGGCGCCCTTTCTATGTACTACAACTTCCCTTTTTTCCCCATTAATTGTGTGCTCTTCAATTTTTGCAATATTATGCGCAACATCATAGATTAAATTCATTTCCATTTCTTTTGCGGTTTTTCCAAATATTTTTTCAAAAGCCTCTCTTGTCCAATGCATGATTACTTGTCTATTATTCCATGCATAGTTTACTGCGCAGTACATTGCTTTCAGATAATCCTGGCCCTCTTGTGAAGTTAATGGTGCGCAGGCCAATTGTTTGTCTGGAATTTTAATATTGTATTTTCTAACTGCATCTTCGAATATTTTCAAATAGTCTGAAGCTACCTGGTGGCCATAACCCCTTGAGCCGCAGTGAATCATTATTGTAATCTGCCCGACTTTGTCAATTCCAAATGCTTTTGCAATTTCAGGCTCATAAATTTCTTCCACTTTTTGAATTTCTAAGAAGTGGTTACCTGAACCAAGCGTTCCGAATTGTGGCATTCCCCGTTTCTTTGCATTATCAGACACTTTTGTCGGGTCTGCTTCTTTTCTTCTTCCATAATCTTCGGTTCTCTCCAGGTCTTCTTTCCATCCGTAACCGTTTTCAATTGCCCATTCTGAACCTCTTACACAAGCCTCATCAAGTTCTTCTTTTGTTAATCTTAATTTGCTTTTTCCACCCAAACCTGCAGGAACATTATTGAAGATTTCCCTTACTAATTCATTTAGCTTTGGCCGGATATCTTCTTCTGTTAGATTAGTTCTTAGCATTCTTATTCCGCAGTTGATATCAAATCCTATGCCCCCAGGAGATATAACTCCTGTTTTCGCGTCCATTGCTGCTACTCCGCCGATTGGAAAGCCGTAACCCCAGTGAATATCAGGCATTGCAATTGCGTGCTTAACAATTCCGGGGAGTGTGGTTACATTTTTTATTTGCTGCAGGGCTCCTTCTTCTATTGAATTAACTAGTTTTTCTGTTCCTACAACTCTTGCCGGAACTTGCAAGTCTTTGCCTTCCAGTTCCCATATTCCTTCCCTTACTTTTTTCATAATATCACTAGATGTCAACTATTACCTGGCAGTATTTCTTTCCATTTTTTTCTTTTGCTTCCAATTCATGATAAGTTACCGCCTTTATCTCTGTTTTGAACTTCATATTTTTATTCATCTTTTGTCCAATTGCTGTGCCTTTCACGTACCATTTTCTGTTTTCTTCCCATATTTTTTCAGGTTTTGCCTCTTTGAAAATAATTTCTTTTGTTTCTGACTGAAAAAGGATTTCGCTCAGCCAAGCAACAACTAATTCATCCAATGTGCTGGCGTTTGCCTTTAGTCTAATTTCTTTTTCTTCTTTCAGGATTGACGTGTCAGTCATTACTTCTAACATTGCCTTAGCAGCATTTCTGAAAACGTTTTCCCAAGTAGAGCCATACGCACGGAATTTTACATCTGCAGTGTGCTCCAGGTATTCAAAATCCATAAGAAAAAGAACAAGTATAAGTTGTTAAAATTATGCTTTTAACTCAAGGATTACCTCTACGTTTCTTGGTTTTGGTATCCTGATAATCTGTCTAATTGTTGATTCTTCTGCGTCCACATCAATTAGTCTTTTGTGAATTCTCATTTCTCTGTGTTCGTAGGTTTCTGTTCCCCCACCGCATTGTGACCTTCTTAGTTCAACACGAAGATGTCGTGTAGGCAGAGGCACGGGTCCTGTGTATTTGACACCGGAATTCTTTGCAATCATCACTATCTGATTCGCAATCTTATCCAGTACCGCGTATTCTGGACCCGCTATTTTTATCCTTGCTTTACTCATAAATTCACGTTTTTATATTTATAAAAAAAGGGTTAATAACAACCCTTTCATGCCTTCTTTTTGACGTCTAAGACGACGCCAGCTGCTACTGTTTGTCCCATGTCCCTAATAGCAAATCTTCCAAGGCTTGGGAAGTCCTGTACCTTTTCTACTACGATAGGTACGGTTGGTTTGATAATAACCTTGGCTGAGTCACCGTTCTTAAGGAATGTTGGGTTTTGCTCGACAACTGTTCCGGTTTTCGGATCAATTTTCTCCAACATTTGGGTAATTGTGCAGGCGACTTGCAGTGTGTGAAGGTGGAACACCGGTGTATATCCAACAGCTACACCTTTTGGGTGGTTCAACACAACAATTTGTGCTGTGAATTCTTCTGCTACTGTTGGAGGGTTGTTTTCGTGACCAACTACGTCACCACGTTTTATGTCATCTCTGCTCCATCCACGTACGTTGAAACCAACGTTGTCACCCGGATTTGCTTGAGGCAATTGCTCATGGTGAGCTTCAACGGATTTTACTTCGCCGGTTTTGCCTGAAGGCATTACAATTATTTTGTCATTTGGCTTAAGGACGCCGGATTCAACTCTTCCGACTGGTACTGTACCTACACCTTTGATGTTGTATACATCTTGGATTGGAAGTCTAAGTGGTTTGTCTGTTGCTGGTGGCTTTGCTTTCAATTCGTCCAATGCTTCAACAAGGGTTGGTCCATTGTACCAAGGCATGCTTTCACTCTTCTTGGCAACGTTATCGCCCTTAAGAGCAGAAACTGGAACGACTTTGTAGTCTTTCCAACCATATCCTGGCAATGCTTTTGACAATTCTTCGACTCTTTCTTTGTATTTTGCTTCGTCATAGTTAATTGTGTCCATTTTGTTCAATGCTACAACAAGCTGTCCGACACCAAGTACTTTTGAAAGTTGTGCGTGTTCTTTTGTCTGTGCTTTCATACCTTCACCAGCTGCCACAACAAGTACTGCTGCGTCTGCTTGGCTTGTACCGGTAATCATGTTCTTAACAAAGTCCTGGTGACCGGGTGCGTCGATAATTGTAAATGAATTTTTTTGTGTGTCAAATTTTTTGTAAGACAAGTCAATGGTTACACCACGTTTTCTTTCTTCTTCTACTGTGTCCATCATGTATGCAAACCCAAAACCTGGCTTACCGTACTCTTCTGCAAGTTTGTCGTATTTTACTTTGTCTTGCTCACTTAAGTTTCCTGTGTCATAGAATGTTCTACCGACCAAAGTTGATTTACCATGATCAACGTGACCTATGAACACAAGGTTAATGTGTTGTTTCTCTGCCATACATTTCACTCCTTTTAAATGGAATTAATAGAATACAGCGATTGTGCGTTAAATGTGTCGCTATCACTATATATCTGAATATAATGTTTTATAAACGCTTTGGACAAACTAAGCGTCCATAAAGAAGCTTGGTGACGGTGCTTGGGGGTCTCTTCCCTTTCTTGTTCTTATTTCTGCTATTGTGCTTGCGTAAAGGTCTCTTGGTAAAGGCTGGAATCCTGCGAACTCGGTTGTCCAGATTGCTCTGCCCTGGGTTGCACCACGTATTGCACCTGCGAAACCAATCATTTCCTTGATTGGCGCTCTTGCAGTGATAATCATTGTGTCACCTTCGGTGCGCATGTCATCTATGCCTGCGCGCCTTGTCTGCAATTCGCCAGATACTGCTCCTAAATAGCTTTGCGGGACGCTGATAAATACTTTTTGTACGGGCTCAAGCAATTTTGGCTTTGCGCTAAGTATTGCGGCCCATATTGGCCTTTTAATTGCAGGAAGGGTTTGTGCCGGACCTCTGTGGATTGCGTCTTCATGAAGTGAAGCATCGCGTAATGTCACTTTGATTCCGCCCACTTTCTCCATTGCTTGTGGTCCGTTGTCCATTGCCTCTTCAAATCCCTGTATAACCAATTCCTTGGTTTCGAAAAGGTACTGTACGCCTTTTGTTTTGTCTACAAGGATGTTGTGACCGTAAATATGCCATATTGATTTTGCCTCATCTCTGTCCATTCCCAATTCTACAAGCTTGTTCACTCTTTCCTGGATTTTGTCCTTGTTCTTTTCTTTTCCTTCGCTGATTTCACCTTCTGCAAGTGCCTTTGCAATTGCTTCTGGCAAAGGTTCTACTGTGAAATGGAATTTGTTGTGCTTGTTTGGGGACTTTCCAACAATTTCTGGTGATACTGCATCAACTGATTCTTTGTAAACTACAATTGGGGGTGAGGTCTTTACAGGTATGCCGTTGTCATGTTCGATTCTGTATTTGGTAACTTCTAAGTGAAGCTCGCCCATTCCGGAAACCAAGTGCTCTCCGGTGTCCTGGTTGATTTCCGCCCTGATGTTGGGGTCTGCTTTTGTAATGCTGTGTATAACCTCGATTAGTTTTGGCAAATCTTTCATGTTTGTTGCCTCGACGGCCATTGTAATAACCGGCTCGGTTTTTGTCATGAAGCCTTCAAATGCGTCGGCATCTTTTAATTCGCTTATTGTTTCACCGGCGAATGCATCTCTTAATCCAACGATTGCACCAATGTTACCTGCATAAACATCTTCTAAAGTGACCCTGTCTCCGGCCATGTAAATGCCAACAAGCTGTATCTTGCCTGTTTTCTTTGACTGCAGTAAAAATACTTCCTTTCCCTTTTCGATTTTTCCTGAGAAGATTCTTCCGATTGCAACTTCTCTTGCATGTGGGTCGGGCTGTATTTTTGTAATCATCATCATTAATGGTCCGTTCGGGTCGCAGCTTTCCATTGCTTTTCCAAGCTCTGAGTTTTCATCTCCCGGCCAGATGTGTTTGATTCTGTATTTTTGTGCGTCGAGCGGGTTCGGGAGGTGCTTTACGACCATGTCATTGATTGCTATGAATAAAGGAGTTTTTTCTGAAAGCTCTTTTTGTTGGTCTGATTTAACGTGCTCATAAACGTCCTTGAAGCTAATTCCAGTCTTTTTCATTTGAGGTACGCTTACTGCCCAGTTCCTGTATGCTGAACCAAAGCAAACGCTTCCATCTTCTACTTTAACTTGCCATTCCTTTTCTTTTCCTTTTGGTGCGTTCTTTGCAATTAATGAGTTTACTCCGTTAATGATTTTAATAAATTGCTGCTGCATTTCTTCTGGTGTAACTTCTAGTTCACCAATTAGCCTGTCAACTTTGTTAATGAATAAGGTTGGCTTGACTCTTTCTCTTAGTGCCTGTCTGATAACAGTTTCTGTCTGTGGCATTACGCCTTCAACTGCGCACGCTACAACAATAACTCCGTCTACAGCACGCATTGCCCTGATAACATCGCCACCAAAGTCAACGTGTCCAGGAGTATCGATAACATTAATCAAGTGGTTTACATCATTGTAAGGGTAAACAACTGAAATGCATGCGGCATTGATTGTAATTCCCCTTTCCTGCTCAAGTTCGTAGAAGTCAGTAACACATTGGTCGCCCGCAAGCTCTTTTGAAATCAAACCTGCGCCGGCAATTAAGTTATCGGTCATGGTTGTTTTTCCATGGTCGATATGTGCTACTATGCCTATATTTCTAATGTTTTCACGCTGGGTCATTAGTTTTCCTGCTTCCGCTACTACTTCTTCTTTCTTTGCCATAAAAATCATCTACAGTTAATGTCTTGCCGCCATTGCAATTCTTTCGGTTTCGTCACGCCTCTTGATTGCATAACTTTGGTTGTCTTCTTTTGCCGCTAGCATTATCTCATTTGCCAGGCATTCTGCAATTGTTTTTTTCTTTTTGAATGTGGCTGTTAAAGTTCCCAAAGCGATGTTTTTCAAGGATTCGTTGATTCTCATTTCTGGAGCTACGTCAACGGCAATTTGGATAGTTGCGCCACCACGTTTTAAACGAGTGATGTCTTCACGCGGTCCAGCATTCTGCAATGCATCAACTAGAATTTGAATAGGATTTTTCTTTGTCTTGTTTTCGATTATTTCAAAGGCATCATAGATGTGCTTCATTGTCATTAATTTCATTCCGCAGGCTTTCTTTGACCTGATGTAGTGTCCGCTAAGCTTTCTTGAACCCTGTCCGGATCTCATTAGTTTGTTTGCAAGCCTTTCAACTACATTTATTTTGTGCCTCTGGCCTTTTGAGGAGTGTACCCCAAAATTGTGTGGAACTATTACAGGAGTTAGGCAGACTTTATTCTGTAAGCTGATGTCAGAAATGACAATGTTTGTATCCCATCTGTTAAATAGTTTAATATCAGACATAGCATCTACCTCTTGCTCTTCTCTTTCTTTCCAGTTCTTAGCATCTCAAGACTTACTCCGTTTACTTTTGTAACTTTGTACTTCACACCCCAAAGGTCACCAGACGGGCCACCTTGTGCGCCACCGATCCCTTCGATTACAACTTCATCGTGCTCATCTATGAACTTGATTGCCCCGTCTCCCGGGCACATTGCGGTCAATTGCTTACCGTTTTTGATTAACTGAATGCGAACACATTTACGCAAACCTGAGTTAGGCTGCCTTGCTTCAATAGGCCTTTTCTTTAATACAATACCGCGGGCCATCGGAGAACCCTCTAACAAGTCGACCTTTGCTTTAAGGCCTAAAGTTCGGTACTTATAGGCGCGGTCTTTCCAGCGCCATTTCTGCCTGTTGTTTATCAGCTGTCTAGCTGCAAATTCTCCTTTTGCCAATATTTCACCTTAGATTAAAGTTTAACTGTTAGGAATAAGAGAGCTTTATGCTTGTAATGCCCAAATGTCGTTCTGCCAGTGTTTTTAGGACATTTATTTTCTTCCTACCTAACTTATACTTATCCTGAGGATTTAAAAGTATTTTGGCTGAGTGCCCATCCCCAGATATTTCGATTTTCCTCGCTTTTGCTGGTCTAATAATGTTAGCCAAGAAAACCGTTGGTTGTTTTGAGTGTGCGATTAACATAATACTTGTTCCAATAGCTTTTTCAAGCTCTCGGAGAGTTCGCCTGTCGTTTCCTATAAGTTTTCCCATGTCTTCGGGCTTAAGCACGAAAACGCTAATGTCATCTACTGTTACACAGTCTAATAATACAATTCTAGTCTTTTTCTCTATAAAACTTAGTTGTTTGAGTGCGTTTGCGTCTATTTTCATTAAATCCCTATTTCTTTGTCGTTGTTTCTTTTATTGCAGAAATTATCTTTGAGCGACCTTCATCCATAACAGACATTACTAGAATTACGAAGGGTTTACCACAAATTTCTCCAAGTTCTATTCCATTCTTTTCTGACTGAAAAACTAGAATGTTTGACATGTTTGTGTATTTTTCCACTTTTTGCCTTATCGCTTCTGGTGCGTTTGCGGCATATATTATGGCTTTTGCATCTCCGCTTGCTGCTTTCTTTAATCCGCTTTTGCTTCCGAAAACGACTTTGCCTGTGTCTACAGCACGTCTTATTTCTTTGTTTATATCCATTTATTACACCTTTTTATTTTTGTTTCATCATTACTTTTATCGTTCCTGTTCCTACGTTGATGACCTTTCCTGCAATAATATTCTCTGCAACGCCTTTAAACGTTTCTTTTTGTCCTTGTGATACTGCCTGGAATAAGTTCTTTGATGTTTCCTCGAATGACGCACGTGCTAGTACACTTTCTTTTGAACCGCTGACACCAGTCCTTCCTACTGCCTGAAGATTTCCTGAATGTGTTAATGTGTCAGCAATCAGGGTAAGGTGTCTTCTGTCAACATACATCCCGCCTGAATAAACTTCTTTTAATTCTTCAAGCAGGGCATTCCTTGCTGCTTCGATTCCTAATACTGATTCTACTTCTCTGATATCATTTGTTACAATACGTTCTGAGTCAACTTCTTCAAGCTGCATTACTGCTTTCAAATTAGTTCCTAATGTTGCAATTCTTGTTTCGCCTGTTTCTTCGAAATATGCATCATCAATAACTGCTTTTCGTATGTTTTTGACACCAGAAACAGTTATTTCCTCAATCTTTTCGGTTAGCAATGATATTTTTTTCAGGGGTGTGTCCTTGAATTTTATTTCTAGTCCTTTGTCTGTTTCGCTTATTTTTACTTTCATTGCTTCCTCTATGATTTCTATTATTTGCTTTTTTGTTAGTCCAATCCTTTTCATTTCTGTATTGTCTAGTTCGATAATAATCTTTCTTGCTTTCATATTTTTTCTTACTTTTGCAATGTCTTTCAGATTTTTTTCAATAAGTTTTGTAATGAAGTCATCTATTTTCTTTGGGTGGCCCTGTAAATCTTTGTTTGGGTAAATGAACATACGTGGCGTGGCAATGCTTCTTGACATTGTAAGGATTTCTTTTGCGCGTGCTAAACCACCCGTAACTGTAAGCGCACCGGCGGTGTGGAAGGCTCTAAGCGCACCTTGTGATGTTGGCTCGCCTATTGATTGTGCAGCAACAGTTCCTACTGCTTCACCAGGGAGGACCTTTTCAATTTCATAAACCTCTTCTGCTTTTTTTTGCAATTTCTTTTTTGTGTTTGCATCTATTTTGTTTGAATTCATTATTGAATCAAAATCCTTTTGTGCCATTTCTGATAACGTCATGCTTTCACCCCATTAACTCCTCATAAGTAAATGTTGCCCCATTTCTTGTGTTTCCCGGGAATATACCATCTTCACCGTATATGAATTGGACTACTTTATCTGAGGCGCCCCTAACACTATAGTCGCCCTTGACACAAAGGTCTTGTACGGCATGGATTGCCTGTCTTTGAAGGTAACCACTTTCTCTAATTGATAGTTTGGCTTCAATTTCACCGATTCTTCCGCCCATTGCACCAAAGAAGAATTCTCTTGGACTTTGTCCCTCGATTAAGCTGCTTGTAATAAATCCGTTTGCAACCAAACCTAAGTCGCCTTCTTTGAATGATGGAAGTAATCTTCCCTCGTAACCGGTTTTCGGACGTTTGTTCATAATTTTTGCCTGTCCCTGGAATGCGCTGATGTTCATTACATTACGTATAGAACCTCTTGCACCAGAAAGTATCATAATAAGGGAGTTGTTTTCGCCCTTTTCTTTCATTAGGCCGGACAGCTTATTGTAAAGTATTGCGTTTACAGCTTCTTCCTGCGCTTTGTCTGCAACTTCAATCATTGCGATTTCGAAACTTTCATCATAGGTTAGACCAGGTAAGGATCTTAATTCGCCATTTTTGTATTTTCTTACTATTTCATTTCCTTTCTTGATTGCTGATTTGATATATTCTTGTATGTCAATTCCCTGCGGGGTGTATTCTGTTTTTGAAATTGTAACGCCAATCTGATTTAACGCATGGCAGGATATCTTTATCATTTTGTTAATGAGTTCTTTGTTCTCAATAGGGGTAAGTTTTCTGTTCATTTCAATTAGAAGTTTTCCTTCAACACCACCAATAGCTGCTGAATCGATTACTCCGCAAATAAGCTCTCCGTTCTTTATTTTTACATATGCATCGTAATCACAGTTTTCTTGTTTGCAGTTCTTTAGTGTGCACATTCCAACATTTTTGCAGATTTTGCATGCTTTGCTTTTGAACTCCAGGTTGGTGTTTTCTGGGATTAATAAACTAAATAATTGTTTTCCGGTCCATTTGTCTTTTCCGCCTTTTGGTTTTGGAAGGTCTGTCTTTCCTGCCAGCATTGCATATTTGCATGCGCTGTCTTTGTCAAATACTCTTCCTTTGCTTGTTAACATTGCGAAGCCGGCTATGTGGTCTTCCATTGCAGAAATGATTGGCCCGCCGTGTCTTGGTGAAATTATTTGGTCTTCAACTGACATCAATTCCTTTGCTTCAATTCTTGCTTCAATTTCTGTTGGGAAGTGAATATTCATGTTGTCTCCGTCAAAGTCTGCATTGTAAGGTGCAGTAACTGACGGATGTATTCTGAATGTTCGTCCGGGTAATATTCTGATTATGTGCGCCATCTCTGACATTCTGTGAAGTGATGGCTGTCTATTAAACAATGTAATGTCGCCTTCAACAATATCTCTTTCAACAATCCATCCGACTTCTATTTCCTCAGCCATTTGGTCTCTGTTTGTTTCCATTATTTTCTTTTTTATGCCATCGTTTCTTGTTATTGCGCGTGCTTGCGGGTATTCTGTTCGCTTTACTAATTTTCGCATGTTGTTTATGTTCCACTCAGTAACTTTTTCCGGGTACGCAAGCTTCATAGCAATTTCTACTGGTACTCCGATTTCATTTATTGAGATAAAAGGGTCGGGGCTTACAACAGTTCTTGCTGAATAATCTACACGCTTGCCAGATAATGAGTGCCTGAAACGACCTTCTTTTCCAGAAAGTCTTTGTGCTAATGTTCTCAATTCTCTTCCGTCTCTTGTTGTTGCTGATTGGATGCCGCTTGTTTTGTTGTCGAAATAAGTTGTAATGTGGTATTGCAAAAGGTCCCACATGTTTTCAATAATGATTTGTGGTGCACCAGCATTGATGTTTTCTTTTAATCTTTGGTTTGACCTTACAATTTCTGCAAGTTTGTGTGTCAAATCGTCCTCTGACCTTTGTCCTGTTTCTAGAGCAATTGATGGTCTTACAGTAACTGGCGGTATTGCCAATACTGTTAATACCCACCATTCGGGCCTGTTGAATTCGGTATTGTAACCCAATAATCGGAAATCATCATCGTTTACTTTTGATAGTAATTCTCTAATTTCATTTGGGAAAAGTCTTTTTTCGCCAATTGTATATCTTTGTGGCTTAAGGAATTTTACCTCTTCCTGCTTTTCTCCGCAATGCGGGCATTCTTTGATTTTCTTGGCTTTTCTGACTATTTCTTTTGATATTTTTGTCTGGTCTATCTTTACCTTCATTTTTTCTTTGTAGTTGTCTAATGCGGCCTGGTCAAGAAGAACCCTTCCGCATTTTTTGCAGGTTGTGTTTAAAACAAGAGCAATATCATCATTAAATTTTACATGAATTACTGGTCTGATCATTTCCAAATGACCAAAGTGGCCATGGCATCTTCCCATTTTCTGTCCGCAGGTTTTGCATCTTAATCCCGGTCCCAAAACACCAAGGTGGGGGTCCATCAGTCCACCCTCAATAGGGTAACCGTCAATATCATAGGTTTGTGAATCGCTAATTTCAACACTAGATATTTTTCTTACTAGCTCAGGGTCTACGAATCCGAATGTTATTGAATCTAATTCTTTCTGAACCATATTTTTACACCATGTCCTTTATCTTAAGTTTTGGATAGATGTGCATTGACATCATTTCATCTATTGCCAGTTTGAATGCATAAGGCATTGCGATTTCTGATATGTCTCCGCCTTTGCAGGATGGGCAATATGCTTTGCTTTTTGTGTTGTCGGTTCTTGCGATAAGACCGCATTTCTCACAAACAGGGAACATTGTTCGGTCTGCATTGTAAAGCAACCTGTCTTGAAGTAACATTGCTGCACCGTAACCGATAAGACAGTCCCTTTGCATTTCTTCGAATTTAAGTCCACCTTGTCTTGCTTTACCTTCTGTTGGTTGTCTTGTAAGCATTTGTACTCTGCCTTTTCCGCGAGCTTGTATAATTGTTGAAACAATGTGGGTAAGTCTTCTGTAATAACCTACACCAATGAAAATTTCGGCTTCAATCTTTTCCCCGGTTATCCCGTCATACATTACTTCTTTTCCGTCAGATCTGTATCCTGAGTCGAGCAATACTTTTCTTATATCTTCATTGTCAACTTTTGTGAATGCCGTACCATCGTATTCTTTTGCATCAAGGCATGCGGCTTTTCCTGCCAGTGCTTCAACTACCTGACCCATAATCATACGTGTAGGGATTGCTGCAGGGTTGATTATAACATCCGGTTTGATTCCGTCTCTTGTGAAAGGTATATCATATTCGGGAATTATTGCCCCAAGGACACCTTTCTGATAGTGCATTGAAGAGAACTTGTCTCCAATTTCCGGAATTTGCTCACATCTTATTTTGATTTTTGCTGCAATGGTTCCGGAGTCACTTTCACTTAGGATAACGCTGTCAACGTGTCCGTCTGAGCCCGCTTTGTTCTCCATTGATTTTTCTCTTCTCTTTTCTTCGATTATTCCAAACTCGGATATTTCTTCAAGGAATTTTGGCGGTGCGCTTCCACCAATTAGAACGTCACCGTCTCGAACATAAGTTTCTGGTGCAATTAACCCATCTTCTCCAAGATTTACGTAAGCCTCTTCGCCACGCCATCCTGTTGTTTCTTCTGAAGGA
Organism: Candidatus Iainarchaeum sp.; assembly: GCA_016926295.1. Taxonomy (GTDB): domain Archaea; phylum Iainarchaeota; class Iainarchaeia; order JAFGOX01; family JAFGOX01; genus JAFGOX01. Next base: position 17 of record JAFGOX010000009.1, on the reverse strand, counting down.
ATTTCAAACTTATCTTT
>JAFGOX010000008.1 GCA_016926295.1 Candidatus Iainarchaeum sp. | reverse complement strand
GTCAGCAGCGGGATAACAAGCATTCGTTTCAGCTCGGCAGAATTCAAGGCAAACGTAAGGGAGCAGGTAACTGCACTGAAGGAAAGCCTGAAGCAGGTTCAGGATGTGGCGAAATCAGCAGAGATAAGAATAAACCCAATAAGGGACGCAGATGAAAAAATGGCAGCCAACTTGTTCGGCGAGCCGATTCTGTCAACAATACTTTCAACATCAAAAGTAGCAGGAACGCCAAAGACTGCAGTAAAGGGCGCAATATTCTTGGGAACTGATTTAAGCGGAAAGAAAGTGGAGGAGCCGCCAGAAGCATTTTTCAAAACTCTGATAAGCGGTCAAAGCGTGACAAAAAGACTTCAGACTGCTCATGTAATAGCAGAGGGCGCGCTGATGTCGGCAATATCAGTTGCAATACTTGACTGGGACGGAACATTCGCAGGTCTTGCGCTTCCGGCCGAGGACACGTCAAAATACGCAAAGTTCCAGATAAACGCAGCGCCAATGGGTTTCCCTGTAAAAGCGCTAATTCCACCAAAAGAAATTCACATTAACCTGAACGCATACCCTGTTCCGCAATGGGACAGCATTCTCGGATTCAGCAAATCAATCTCAGGAGAAATCCTTGCAAAAACAATAAATGAAAACCAGGGAAAATTCAACTCACTAACTGATATTATCTCGGCACTTGAGTCAAAAGTCACAGAAAAAACAGGCTTCGAAGTTTACCGCGCAATCAGAATAGTGAACCTGATGAAAAACATGTACGGCCCCTACCTTGACGGGGAAGTCTCAGTCGATGAAATAATCTCGCCATGGATAGGGAATGTGGGCCGCGCAGGAATAATAACCGTGAAAGGCCTGCCAAAAGAACTTGTGAAAGGACTTATGCACAGCGCCCTTGCAGCAACACTAAAAAAATTCAAGGCGCAGGGTCCGACAAGCAAGGTAAAGGCTTTCTTTGTAATTCCAAAAGCTGAAAATCTTGTCCCGAAAAATCCTGACCCGATATCGCTGGAAATAGTCAAAATACTAAAAGAACTTCCGAAATACGGAGTCGCGTGGGTGCTTACCTCACAAAATATTGTTGACATAAACCCGGAACTAAGCCATGAACTGGACGCGGAAATCAACTGGGTCTCGGGAGATGAAGTTGGTGTAAGGCATGCAACAGGAAGACCATACAGGGCACAGGTAAGGCCGTCATTCTCAAAATTCACAGAAACAAACATAGCAATACCGTCAGCTGAAGAAAAGAAAATCCCGAAGATAGAGTCAAAGCCTCCGGAGAAACCAAAAATAGAAGTTCCGGAAATAAAGCCGGAATCAAAAATAGCTCAGAAAAAAGAAAAGAAACGGGGACTGCATCTTTTTGGAAAATAGCTTCTTAGTTGTGATTAAATGGGGAAATTTATAGGGAGAGAAAAAGAACTATCTATCTTAAAGCAAAAAGTTGATTCTGCACTTGGGAAAAAAGGCAGCACGGTTTTCTTGTTCGGAAATGCAGGAACGGGAAAGACAAGATTAGTAAGTGAAGCAATCAAATACGCAAAAGATAAAAATTTCAAGATTTTAGTTGGAGAAGGAATTAAAGGCGTGGATGTCGACTTCGAAGTAATGTTCAGTGCATTGAAAAAATACCTCATTATAAAAGACCGTGGGGAAAGTGATGAAAAAGGGAAATTGCTAAGGGCAATAAAGCATGCGAGCCCAGACATTGTTGCCGTGGTTCCTATTGTAGGAGACATAATCGCTGCAGGAACCAGCTTGTTCGTCAGGTACAAGGAAGAGCAGGGAGAACTAAAGCCTAGGGAAATAGACAGCAATGCAGACAAAGACACGATGTTCAATCTTTTCAAGGAAATGATTAATGACCTCTCTTCCAAGGTTCCGTTACTTTTGTTTTTTGATAATCTGCATTTCGCAGATGAGGAATCACTAAAAATAATGCACTACCTTTCAAGACTTGCAATTGAAAAAAGAATTTTCATAATCTGCTCGTATGACTTAGAACATGTAAAGGAAAATCCGCAGCTAAGGGACACAATACAAAGAATGAACAGGGAAAAGCTGTTCCTGGAAATGCCATTGCAGAACTTGACAGAACCGGAAACAATTGAACTGGTAAGCGAACTCTCAAAAGAAAAAGCAGGTGAAAAAACTGCAAAAGAAATTTACAGCAAGACAAATGGAAACATGTTCCTGATTGAGGAAATAGTAAAAAACATAAACTGGAAAAATCCGAAAATAGAGCTTCCGGAAACAACAAAAGAAATCATAGAAGGAAGATTAAAGGACATAAGCGAAAATGACAGAAAAGTACTGGAAATTGCAAACGCAATAGGAAAGCAATTTACCTTCAGCCAGTTACTGGAAAAATCAAACTTGCCAGAAGAGAAACTAATGGACTCAATCGACTCTCTGATAGACAAAAAACTAATCAAGGAAATAGACGCATCCAAAGATTTGTACGAAATGAACTGTATAATATAGACAAACGACGTTTTTTAATTCGACAAAATAGAAAAGTATTTATACCTTATTTGCATATGTGTAGCAATCTAAATTCGGGAGCAATTTGGGGGAGTTGGGTTAGGGCGGCATTACCTCTTGACTGGGCCCCGTGTCGCTGCCCTTTCCATTGGAGGGAACAATATGGTTGGCAGATGCATTATTTGTGGGAGCAAGCCTTATGTCTATGTACCTGCGATAAGGAATTTCAGGTGCATGGACTGCACAAAGCGGGATGCAGTCCGCAGAAGAATATTAGTAGAAGACTGGTGAGGTGGAATTATGAATGGGCTATATGAACTCTTAAGGATTTTTGAAGATTGTTTTTGAAATATAAGGCTAAAATACGGCCATTGACGAACGTTAATAATTATAAAGTAATACCGCAAATATTAAAATAAGGAGATTGGTGTGGAAATAATAACTATAAACCTTAAAAGTGAAGCTATAAATTTACAATATCAAGAAGACGGCGCTTACAACGAATGGGACGGGTATGGTGAGTATCGCGAAGATTCTGAATACGAAGATGAAGGCGTATAAGCGGGGTTCTATATGCCAACCATTTCAATAAAACAGCTTAATTATTTCTTAGAAGTAAAAGGCAGAGGGCTAGAAGGATATAAAGAAAAAGAACTAAATTTCGAATTGCATACGTTATTAGATCTTCTTGCACATCAAAAAATGTTTAATTTTTTAGGTCTCAAAACGCCAGAAATTTTTTTTGTTAAAACTG
>JAFGOX010000007.1 GCA_016926295.1 Candidatus Iainarchaeum sp. | reverse complement strand
GCAATAATGCTGATTGTTCCTGTCGGCGCGATTGTAGTTATAGTTGCATTTCGCAATGGTTTGGCCCCCGGTTTATCATAAATACTTCCCTTGAAATTCGGGAATGCGCCGCGTGTTTTGGCGAGCTCTTCTGACATTTCCCTTCCTGAATCAGTTATTGTTTTCATTATTTTTCCGCCAAGCTCTGTTGCCTCATCAGAATCATAAGCTATATTTAGCTTAAGGAGCATATTTGCAAAGCCCATAACGCCCAATCCTAGCTTTCTGTTCGCCTTGACCATCTGGTCAATCTTTTCAATCGGGTATCGGCTCATATCAATTACATTGTCCATGAAGTGAACAGACCTTCTTGTTATTTCTTTTAATTTGTTCCAGTCGACCTCATATTTCTCGTCTGATACTTCCTTCAGCATGTTCGCAAGGTTGATTGAACCAAGATTACATGATTCATACGGAAGCAATGGCTGCTCTCCGCAATTTGAGATAACAATTCCATTACCTATAAACGAATGGGTTACGGGCTCTGTTAAATCATATACTATTCTCTCTCCAATTAACTCTATTGAATTCACTTCATCAGCGTCAAATGAAGTTAAATCTGCTTGCACCAGTACTTTATCGTAACCCGGAATTAAATCTTTCAATTCTTTCCATCCTGAAACTGTTTTTATCTTGTGGTCAGGAGTAGCAGTAATTTCAAATCCTGATTTTGTAGTCAGTTTCATGACATCTTTTATACCTTGATTTATTGCATTTGTTATTGGTCTTAAGGTGGTTCCTTGCTTAACTTGTTGTTTTAGCCCAGAACTGTACATATTTACAACTTCTTCAAACAACCGGTTATCAGTTCCAACCCTTACCTCTTCTCCTGCAACCCATCTATTATACACTTGTTCCATTCTCTCTAATCCATTTTCAGTAGGAACTAATGTATCCCCTGTGATGCACGGGTTTGTGCTTTCTATTTCCCCTACTTTCGGAGTTGGGTTTTCCGCGTTAATCTTGTCGATGAAAATTATCCCTGGCTCTCCATTCTTCCATGCAAGGCTTACAATAAGTTTGAACACCATTGCCGCATTGTATTTTTTGACAGGCTTATGGGTTTTCGGGTCAATCAAATCATATTCCTCACCTTTCATTGCCGCTTCCATGAACTTATCAGTTATTGCAACAGAGATGTTGAAATTATTCAATTCTCCTTCCTCTTTCTTGCAGGTTATGAAATCAAGAATGTCCGGATGGTCAATCCTCAGAATTCCCATGTTAGCGCCACGTCTTGTCCCGCCCTGTTTTACAACCTCTGTCGAGGCATTGAACACTTTCATGAAAGATATCGGCCCGCTCGCAACGCCATGGGTTGACCTCACCATTGAGTTCTTCGGCCTAAGCCTTGAGAATGAGAATCCTGTTCCTCCGCCTGACTGATGAACTAAAGCCATGTCCTTAACGGCAGTGAAAATCCCTTCCATTGAATCCTCAACAGGAATTACAAAACATCCAGCCAGTTGCTGCAATGGCTTTCCCGCATTCATCAGTGTCGGTGAATTCGGAAGGAAATCCAAAGACGACATAAGGTCGAAGAAATCCTCTTTTATCGCTTTCAAATCAGTATCCTTGTCATAAAATGAATCTGCGGTCGCAATATTCTCCGCAACCCTTTCAAACATCCCTTTCGGTGTTTCAATCACTTTTCCCTCATCATCTTTCTTCAGATATCTTCTCTCTAATACTTTGATTGCATTAAGCGACATTTTCAAATCGTCTTTAACGCCATATATTTTTTCCTTGACTTCCCTTACCTTTGTGTGTTCGTGCCTGTACAAAATATAGGCCTTGGCTGCGCGGGGGTGGTTTTTCATTAAAACTTCTTCGACAATATCCTGAACATTTTCAACAGTGGGGATTTTTCCCTTGAAATTATCATTCATCTGCTTGGCAACTTCTTTTGCCACATAATCCGCAAGGGCTTCGTTCTCATCATTTACTGATTCCAATGCCTTGCTTACGGCTTTTGCAATCTTTGTCTGGTCAAAGCCGACAACTCGCCCGTCTCTCTTTTCTATTTTGGTTATTCCGCCAGTAATACTTACCTGACTCTCTTCCCTATTTGGTTTTTTTGTCATTATCTAACACCCCGCTACCCTGAATTATTTTTTGTAATTCATAAAGTAGTTTACTTTTATAAACAGTTCTATTCGAATTTCAAATTTGGAATATTCTTTCCAAACAAGGGTAAAAAATAATGCAACTTAGTCTTGGTTCAGGGTTCGAAATCTAAATAGGGTTATATCTGCATTATGTGGAAACAGTTCGAAAAAAATAGTATACTTGAATTTATACTTTGAAGCAGTACTTTCTGTAATCGCAATAATCGCACTTCGCAGTTCTTACGGGTTTGGTATTGTTCATCTCTTCAAAGTTCTTCTTTATCTCCATTACCTGACTGTGCATCTTTTCCGAGAAGTCCTGTTTTACAAAGGATTCTGTGTATTCTATAAAGCCTTTATTTGAATCCAGATGCATCGCCATGTATGTATTCAGCTGCAGGGCGTCGAACTCGCTCGGCTTTCCGGTCTTGACTTCTCCGACAAAAGTCCCGTCCATTGTCCGGTAGATAAAGTCAACCCTTCCGCTCAATCCCAGTTCTTTTGACCGGAGGCTGACCTCTGACTCGTACTTCATTCCATTCTCAATATGATTTCCAAACAAGGACCAGATATTATCAAGCCTTTTCCTTCCGACATTCAACAGCTCCTGCTCGGACATATCCACCCCGCGGTAACTGTCAACAAGATTAATCAGGTTCAGTTTTGCATCCTCATAATTTCTAAGGGCAATTGCGCAGTCCCATATTGAACCGTAGAAAGAATGCAGATTAGTCCCTCTTGTCATCTGCGGAGTCGGAGGAAAAAAGATTCCCAATTCATGCCTTAAATAGGCAAGAGCCGGGCACCAATGGTAATCCCTAAGCTTGGAAACAGAAATCAGCTTCATTCTTAGTTATGGCTCTATTTTCTTAAAAAGCTAATCATCCTAAAATAGAAAATATGCAAGATTAAGACGATTATGAATGGCCAGGTTATCATTAAGTGCATATTGAATGCCAAACTCTTTTCTAAGCCGATTGCATTTCTAAATTCCGCATTAACTATTCCAAACCCTGAAACAAGGAATACTGCCACCATTAGGAAAAGGGCCCCGTCAATTATTTTCTTTATTTTTGCATAATCCATATTACCACCTAAAACGGCTCATTTAAATCTGCAGTATCAGAAAATCCTCTGCTTTCCCAATAACCTTTGTAGTTAACATCATCTGATAATTCAATTCTTTCAATCCATTTAATCCATTTGTAACCCCATTTATCCTCTGCTACCAGCTGGAAAGGATAACCTCTTTCTTTAGGAAGGATTACCTCATTCATTTTGTAGGCCATTATGATTGGATTGCTCATTATGAATTCAATCGGGAATGAAGTTGTGTATCCGTCGACTGCATGGAAGATTACTGTTTTTGCTTCTGGCAGTGCTTCTGACTTCTTTATTATGTCGCTTACCAAAACGCCTTCCCAAAGCAGTGTTGCACTCCAGCCCTCAACACAATTCAAAGTTACAATTTTCTTATAGGCTTGATTCTGAAGAACTTCATCATATGTGTATTCTTTCGGGGTCTTTACTAATCCGTCCACTTTCAATCTGTATGTGCTAATGTCAACTGTTTGTGGTCCTTTGATTGAATTTTCCCTGAAGTCTGCAACAGAAGAAAGATTTTCGCCTTCATACTCTCTGATTTCTACAGATTGCAACTGCTTTATTTGCTCGCTTGGAGCAGGAAATAAGAATAATGCCAATACCATGAACGCACCTACCAAAACAATTGTAAATATGGTTATTTTATCCATTTGTGTAAAGAGAGTTTATTCTTTAATAATGTTTGGTTCGTCTAATAATATATGATTAAACAGGTCATGGATAATGTTTATTCAATTTTATTCAATTCACTTGAGGCTTATGCTTATTTAATCAATGGCCCTGAACCAACTCTAATTGATGCTGGTTGTTTGAATGAATTTGAATTTGAAAAGGATTTGAGTGTTGTTAATCTAACTCCTGCTGATATAAAGAAAATATTATTCACTCATGGGCATTATGACCATTTCGGAGGAGCAGAGTTGTTTCCTAATTTTGAGTCATACATGCACAGAGCAGATGGAGAAAAAATTAACAAAAGAGATTTCAATCTGGCCTGCACAAAAGCGATTATTGACTCAGATTATTTCCCTCATATTGATAATTTATTAGATGGCGGGGAAAACCTGTATATCAATGGTCTTGATTTAGAAGTAATCCACTGCCCAGGACATACCCCTGGAAGTGTGGCGTTCTATGAGCAAAGCAAGGGGTTATTGTTTTCCGGAGACACTCTTTTCAATCGCAACCAGGTAGGAAGAACCGACCTTCCCGGAGGAAATGAAGAAGACTTGTGGAACTCTGTAAAAAAGCTCAAAAGTCTTGATTTTAAACTGCTTTTGCCTGGGCATGACTACTAAGAATGCTTAAAAAGGTTAGCTTGAGTATATATATCATATAAAGATCACGTTTTTTATGAGTAAGTTCGGAGGGATTTAATGAACAACATGACTCAACCAGTGATAGTCTTATCAGAAGGCACGCAAAGAACTAGGGGCAGGTCTGCCCAGATGATAAACATACAAGTAGCTAAAATGGTAGCAGAAATAGTAAGAACTACATTAGGCCCAAAAGGAATGGACAAAATGATAGTTGACGAACTAGGGGATATTACAATCACAAACGACGGAGCAACAATCCTTGACAACATGTCAATCGACCACCCTGCCGGGAAAATGCTTGTCGAAGTAGCCAAGACACAGGACAACGAATGCGGAGACGGCACCACAAGCGCAGTAGCAGTGGCGGGAGAATTATTAAATGAAGCAAGCAGATTGATTGAGCAGGACGTGCATCCAAGCATTATTATCAAAGGTTACAGAATGGCAAGCGAGAGGGCCTTAGAGACGCTTGACAAACTAGCCGAGCCATTAACAATAAATGACAAGAAAGACCTTATCGATGTTGCAAAAACTTCAATGACTGGAAAGGCGGCAGAAGGAAAAGATGTCCTTTCCGAAATGACTGTTGAAGCAATCATAGCTGTAACAGAAAGAAATGGAGACAAGCTTACAATCAACAAGGACAACATCAAGGTTGAAAAAAAAGCCGGCGACAATTTCCACAACAGCAAACTTATCAAAGGAATTGTTCTGGACAAAGAAGTAGTGCATGCAGGAATGCCAAAACATCTTGAAAAGGTAAAAATCGCACTTATAGACGGCGCACTTGAAATCAAAGAAACAGAAACCGATGCAAAGATACAGGTCGCAGACCCAACCCAACTGCAAGCATTCCTTGACCAGGAAGAAAAGATGCTAAAAGGCATGGTTGAATCAATCAAGAAATCAAATGCAAATGTTGTTCTTTGCCAGAAAGGTATTGACGATCTGGCCCAGCACTTCCTTGCAAAGGAAGGAATCATGGCAATACGCAGAGTCAAGAAGTCAGACATGGAGAAAGTTGCAAAGGCAACCGGAGCATCAATCGTAAACCGCGTCCAGGACCTTACAAAAGAAGACCTTGGTTACGCAGGAAGCGTTTACGAGAAGAAAATTGCAGGAGACGACATGGTATTTATTGAAAACTGCAAAGACCCGAAAGCAGTCACACTGCTTATCAGGGGCGGAACAAGCCATGTTATTGACGAAGCAGAGCGCGCAGTGCAGGACGCATTAGGTGCAGTAACAAGCGCAATTGAGGACGGAAAAATAGTTACTGGCGCTGGCGCAATCCAGATTGACCTTTCACTTGACCTTAAAAAATTCGCAAAGGGTGTTGGCGGAAGAGAGCAACTTGCCATTGAATCATTTGCAAACGCATTGGAAATAATTCCAAGAACGCTTGCAGAAACAGCAGGTATGGATGCAATCGATACACTGGTTGACTTGAGGGCAAAACACGAAAAGGGAAGCAGAACAGCCGGTGTAAACGTATTCACAAGAAAAACCGCAGACATGAGAAAAGAAAAAGTAATCGAACCCGCAAGAATCACAAAGCAGGTCATTACCGGCGCTTCAGATGCGGCAGAGTTAATCCTCAGGATTGACGACATAATTGCTGGCGGCTCAAGCAAAGGCCACCCCCCGGACATGGGCGGCGGAATGCCTCCAGGAATGGGCGGCATGGGCATGCCGGGAATGGGAATGTAATTTCCCTTCTTTTTTTACTTTTGGTAGTTCTTCACTAAAGACTATAAACCTTATTTTTTATTAAATAATTAAGGAGAGAGGGAACTTTATGAATCATAATTTAGCAGACGATATGCATAAGAAAGGAAAAACAATGCACGAATTAGCAAAGGAAATGGATTTGTTAACAACTATACTTAAAAATAACGGCAATGATGTAGAACTTCCACCATTCAGTGAAAACCGCGACATTCTGTTACAAATGAACAACCAACTGGATTCTTTGCGAGCACAGGTAAGTGCAATCCAACCAAAAAAAGAGTTCAAGAGCACAAATACAATCAGCACAGAGTTGGGAAAAACAATAGAATGGAAAAATCTTGTTAACGAAAACGATTTTGACCCGAACCTTTAAGGAGATATTTCTCCTTTCTCAAATTTTTCCTGTATTTTGGGAAGCTCTTTTCTCAGTATTCTGTATTTAATTAGGAATTCATTTGCTTCAGCCTTTATTGCATTTTCTATTTTTTCGTATTCTTTGTTTTTGTACATCTCAATTATCTTTGAAGAATCGTAAGTCTGCTCTCCCAAAACATTCTGATATCCTGTGAATTTTCCGCTGTTAATTAGAATAAGTATTGGCTTGATGTCAATTGAAGGGGTCTGCGCAAATAACTGCCTGTAGCTTATATAATTGTCATCAAACAAAGAGTTATTTCTTTCAATTATGAATCTAAAATTGAATTCCAATGCTTTTCCAATTGGTACAAAGTCAAATGCTTGTTTGTTCAGGAATTTCTCCCTGAATTTCTCAAGTATTTCCTTTTCTGAAGATTCCCATTCCTTTAGGATAACCATTTCCTTCTTTGGCATTCCTGTGAACTTGTCCAGCTCCATATACTGTATTGTAATTATCTTGTCCTCTTTTGGATTTAATCCTGTTGTCTCAATATCGAAATAATAATCTGCCATATTATTATCTTAGAAAGAAGTAGTTATAAATTATTCAGTAAATTTTCATACAATTTACTTATCTGCTCTTTAACTTGCTCATCCGAAACCAACTCAGCTTCTAAGACATTAGCAAGTTCAAGGAATCTTTCTGTTGATTCTTTTCCTTTAATGCCTTTTGTAAGAATTTTAATATTTACTTCTGCTGAACCAGTTGGCCTTATTTCTACTACTACTGGAGGATACTTCCTACTGAGAAGCATTTCAACGCGTTCATCAAATCGCTTAAAGTTCGGATCATAGCCAAAACCAATATAATACGGCTTTTTTGGCTTTAGAGTTAATTCCCCTTCTCCGATTGCATCTTTTATTCTTTCAAAGTTTTCTTTTGATTGAATTTCTTCTAAAGTTTCAGGCTCTAAGAAAATTTCTAAAGGATATCTTTTTTCAAGCGACTTAATACTTGTAATTTTTCTTTTTGGAATAGCCAATCTTTCCATCTCAACAGATCCCCTATTACTAATAAGCAATATTGTAATTTTAAAACTAGTCATACGGCAAAAGACGTAATCAGACAAACCAAGGCAGGGCATTGATTACAATTATAGCCAAAATGAAAACAAGGAAGGAGAAGTTTATCAGTTTGGTCAGTTTTTTCTTGTCCATTTTAATTTTTTTGTGCAAGGACTGCGCCATTAACTCTGACTGCAGCAATCCCCCGTCCATCGGCCCCAAAGGAATGAAGTTGAATAACCCGACCATCAGATTAAGCAGGAAACACCAGTTCAATACCGATAATGAGAATAATATTGTCTCATATTCCCACGGATACGGCGCACTGGTTGTCTGCTGCAGAGTAACACCCATTAACCCATTGCTTCCCAGCTTGATTGCCCGTCCGTAAGTATTTCCCTGAGTATCTTCAAATGTAACTGTAATCACCTGATTGGCGAAATCAGTTCCAAGATGAGGATACATTGTCTCAAATCCCGTAACTGCGTCCCCATTAACTTCTTTTACAAGCCACCCTGGCTGAACGCCTACTGCATAGGCCCCTGTTTCTTCGCCTTCTCCGCACATTCCGAAGTTTTGCTGAACATCAACAACTACCACCCCGTTTACAAGCTCCTGATTTACTGCAATTGTGTATGGCGCTGCTGCTGCCACGATAATTACCCCAAGAACAACGCAAATAAATGCAAGCAAAAGGTTGGCTGTAGGTCCTGCTGCCAATACTCTGTATCTGTCCCATTCCTTTGCCTTGTTGAATTGTTTATCGTCCGGCTCTGCAAATGCGCCCAATGGCAATCCACCCAATAAGACAAGGCCTACTGATTTCAGTTTCAGCCCGTATCTTCTGATTAATATTGCATGGCTGAGCTCATGCACGACAATTGCAAGGAATAATGCGAACCAGCCTTCAAACAAAGGGATTGTCAGTGAAATGTTTGGCAGTGCAACCCCTGGCAAAACTGGCGCTACACTCGGGCATGCTTTTGCTCCGGTAAATAAAGAATCTATGATAACCATACCTTGCGCACCAAGTGCAACTACCAGCACAAAGCCCACTCCGAAAATAATTGAGAAAAGTATTGAAAGCAGGGTTATATCTGCTATCTTAGTTAATGGAATTGATAACAACCATGCGACAAATATTATTGACAGCAAACCAAAAGCAAACAAAAGATATTTTCTGCTTGTCTTGTATTTCCTGTTCAAATACCAGAATCCAAATATTCCTGTTCCTATGATAAATCCGAATGTAGCCATCTTGTCGACAAAGCCCCCCCATTTCTTTGCCACATCATCTACTTTCTTCGCGAGTCTCTTTGAACGGAACAAAAACAGGATTTGGAACTTTTTCTTAATTAGCCAATATGCAATCAAAGGCACTATTATCAGTAAACCGTAACTCAATAACACGTAATCCATTTCACTCTTCGTCCTTTGGCTTTTCTCTTAGAGTAATATCAAGAAGCTTTTCAATCTTTCGGGTAAGCTGCGCATCTGGTTTCATGTGCTTTGACTCTATTTTTGTGATTACTGACTTCTTCTCAAACAGTTTCTTGGCAAGTTCTTCAGGGTCCCAGCCTTTACCCATTCTTGCCTTGCTTATTCTCTTGTGGTAATCTTCAGCCAAATCCGGAATATCTTCAACATCTTCTTCAAACATTGGTTTCGGCCTTTTCTTCGGAACAAACATCGCGGGTTTGTTTCCATAGCTCCAGTGTTCTTGTCTTTGTGGTGTCGGTTTGGACTCCACCGGATAAAGTCGCTTTCCATGCTTTACGCAGTTAAGGCATACAAACATCTTCACTTCATCAATCATTGCAGGGACTACTTTTCCTTCCCTTCCGCAGAGTTCACATTCTCCCATATAGTTCTCAATACTGTTTAATATTAAAAAGCTTAGCAAATAATAGCTGTATGGGTGTGCAGATTTCAGAGCTTGTGACTCCTGAAAAAATAGACTTAAAGGTCTTGCAGGGCAGAAAAATAGCCATAGACGCGTTTAATTCGCTTTACCAGTTCTTAGCCATAATAAGGCAGTTTGACGGTACACCCCTAATGGACTCTGCAGGCAATATTACCTCTCAATACTCGGGATTGTTCTACAGGACAATCAAGCTGGTTGAAGCCGGGATTAAGCCGGTTTATGTGTTTGACGGAGAGCCGCCTATCCTGAAGTTCAGGACAATACAGGAGAGAAGACAGACCAGAGAAAAGGCAGAGAAGAAATGGAAAGAAGCCCAGAAAAAAGGGGATATGGAAGCAGCTAGGAAATACGCGCAGGCATCTATGAAGCTAACCGGTGAAATGATTGAGGGCTCAAAGAAATTGTTGGAAGCAATGGGAATACCGTGGGTGCAGGCCCCGTCAGAGGGAGAAGCGCAGGCAGCACACATG
>JAFGOX010000006.1 GCA_016926295.1 Candidatus Iainarchaeum sp. | reverse complement strand
GAAAAGCTCGAAGTCGACAAGGATGCGAGAGAAGCTTTGTATTACGCGTCAGAGGGCGACTTGAGAATGGTCACTAATTTACTGCAGAGTGCAGCGTCGATAGAGACAAAGATAACCGCAGACAATATTTTCGCGGTTGCGTCAAGGGCAAAGCCGAAAGAAGTGATGGAGATGATTGAGTTTGCGCTGGACTGCAAGTTCCTTGATGCAAGGGAAAAGCTTGACACTCTGATGTACAAATACGGAATGTCCGGGGACGATGTAATCAGGCAGATGTACAAAGAATTCATCAAGATGGAAAAGATTGACGATATGGTAAAAATAGAGCTTGTCGACAAAATCGGGGAATATAATTTCAGACTGGTTGAAGGCGCAAATGAGAGAATACAGCTGGAAGCATTGCTAGCGCAGTTCGGATTGTACAAAACTAAAAAGAAAAAGTAATTAATTCCTTGGAATTATTAATCTGAATTTAGTTCCATGGTCTTTTTCATCAGTACTTGTTCTTACTAATTCCACTTTTCCAGCTAATGCTTCTTCAATATTAATTACTACAGACTGCATTCCATAACCATGCGCGCTTGTGCTGCTTTTTGTTGTGAATTTTTCAGTTGATAAAACTTTGCTAATAATATCTTCTGAAATTCCTTTTCCATTATCTTCAATTTCTATAATCAGACTCTTGTCATCTAAACTAACATTAACATTTATTGTATCTGCACCTGCTTCTTTGGCGTTTGAAATTAAATTGACCACTGAATCCCTTATTTTTCTAAAGTCTGTAAAAAAAGTTTCTTCTGAAATTTCATTGTCTAAATTTAAATTTAAATTTTTTATGTGCATGTCATTAACGCAAGCCTTAATTGTACCAAAAATTTTCTCCCCTTTAGTTTCATCAATTGTTGGTTTATCTCCGTTTCCATCAAATATACTAATTACCCTGTCAAGTGCTGTTGACTGTTCTTTTACCGGGTCATTTGTTTTGCTCAATGAATTAAGAATTGCATCCAATGTGCTTGAGCACTCTTCAAGGGCTTCTTTTATGCCCGGCTCTTCTGTTTTTTCCATGCAGCCTTCAATTATCTCTTTGTTGCCCTCAAGCAGGAAAGTCAGGTTAGCAACATCAAGAGACGCAAGCTTGTTTGCATCATGTCGGATTCTGTGGGCAATATTGCTGAATTCTTTTCTTTCTGCCCGCTCGTTTTCAAGCTCTTCTTTTAGCGAATCCCTTTCCACTTTAACTTCTAAGAATTTCTGCTCATCGGCCAAGAAATCAAACAGCTCAAAAAGCACTTCACCGGCCATGCTAAATGCATGTTGGTTTGCCTCTTGAATATCCTTTCTCCCCTTCATACGTATCACTATATTGTAACCACTATATAGTAATAATAATACTATATGTTTATAAAGCTATTTTAAGGCCAAATTGCCTATAATATCCTTATTTATAGAGTAAACTACTTTAATTATTATGGCGGTATGGGGAAGGGCGTCTGAGCAGGATGCCATGGTAATAAGGGAGTTAATCAAGAACCCCAAGGCAAGCTATACTGATTTGGCTGAAAAACTCAATATGAACAGGACTGAAGTGGCTGACAGAATAACCAAAATAGAAAAGAACAACATGATCAAGGAGTACAGATTCTGGAACATCGACTCGGCCTATGACAGCACATGGTATTTTGAAATACACTGCAACAGCCCAAATGAAGCACTTGACATATTGAGAGAGAATTATGAACTAGCATTTTCATGGTTCGACAACAAAAGCGTTGTCTACGGGGTAATACTTTCCTGGGGCAAGGATATGGAAAAGGACTTCAGGGAAAGGCTGAAGCACACAAAGATAAGGAGCATGTCCCTGAAGAAAGTCGAGTTCAATCAGTTCATGGACAGGAAAATAATCAAAGAGCCGGCTGTGATAACAGACACGACAAAAAAGGTGATTGAGTCGCTTGTAAGCGAATACGCCTCAACAGCAATGGTTGACGCGGTTTTCAGACTGAAGCAAAAGGAAAAGAACAGCGACATTGAACTTCTTGTTTTGAAAAATCCAAAACTCTACACATCAGAGGAAATAAGGGTTGAGGAAAAAATGATTGACAATCTCTGGGTCCATTTCAAAATTTTAAATTCAGACGTGTTCAGATACGGGGTTGCAAGAAGCAATGAAACTTATCTGCAGCTCAAAGAAGGCGCTGAACCTCTTTTTGTCAGAGATGAATTCAGAAAAAAGGCCAAATGGCTTTTCTAAAAGAATTCGAACAGCCTTTTCTGCTTTCTGTAGAACGGAAGGAGTTTTGAGTGCTTATTATATATCTCTGTATTAATTCTCGATTTTGATGAAATGTATTTCATCGCAGTCTCAAGGGTTTCGAAAATCATCGGCTTCTGCTTCATCGCATGCCTTATGTTCTCCCTTATCTGCCACACCCCCAATGGCACCATATACTCTTTTCCTATTTCCCTGAACACCACCGCCCCGGCCTGCGTTTTCTCAATATCCAGATACTCTGCAACTGCCAGACGCGCAGCATAATAAGCGCCCGTGACTTCACTGGCATACCCTTTTCTGTTCCTTGCAAGCTCTGAATCGACTGCCACAACCGGCTCTGAGCCCTGCTGCCATATTGAGCCCGGATTCCAGACCTCTATCTGCTCAAAGGACCATGTCATGGGAAGGAGAAGCACATAGAAGTCATTGTCAAGATACATCGAGTGGAAGACCCTGAAATCCGAAATGATGTTGTAGGCCCTTACATTGTCTATGAATTCCTGCGATATCTGCGTGTCTGCAGCAGTTATCGCCCACCTTGTCGGGACAAGCTTCCTGTTCGCCCCAATTCCCAATGCGCCAACGCTGAGTATGTTTGATATCTTGTGTATGTCTGCGCCTTTCCTGTAGAGGTAAAGCATCGCATCCTTTGATTTCAAATCAGTGTCTGAATGAACCTTGTCAACAGAGGTTGTAATGTGCGGATTCTCTGAAAGCTCCATGAATTTAAGATTTGCGGTCGGGCCCTGGGGGGCTGTGTCCGGCGAAAAAGTAAGCGAGTACTTTGGCTTGTCCGTCAGGTTGATATCCATTGTCACAGGATTCTTTGACATCGCCACATCCTGCAAATCCATCAGGAAAACATCAGG
>JAFGOX010000052.1 GCA_016926295.1 Candidatus Iainarchaeum sp. | reverse complement strand
GAGGAGATTATTGACGGGTCTATAGAAGCACAGAAAAAATTGCTTGAAGGATTTTACGGAAATCCAAAAGCAGACAAGAAGAAACTTGAGGAGGCGCAATACCCAAATCAGGTTGCAATCAGTCTGACTGGCGAGCCAACATTATATCCAAAGATTGGCGAACTGATTAAAGCATTCAAGAAAAGAAACTTTTCTACTTTCTTAGTTACTAATGCCGCACATCCAGAGGTTCTGGAAAAAATGGAATTGCCAACACAATTATACATGTCATTAGACGCGCCAAACAGAGAGATTCACAAGAAACTTAATTTACCATTAAATGAAAACGTTTGGGATAGCATTTTGGGAACAATAAACTTATTTCCAAAATTAAACACAAGAAAAGTTGTAAGAGTTACAGCTGTCAAAGAATACAATATGGTTGAACCAGAGAATTACGCTGAATTAATTAAACAATCTGGAACTGATTTTGTTGAAGTTAAAAGCTACATGGCAGTTGGGCACTCAACAGAAAGATTGGGGCACAAGTTCATGCCGACACATGAAGAGACAAGAAAGTTTGCAGAGGAAATTAACAAGCATTTAGGATATGAATTAACAGATGAAAGTATTCCTTCCAGAGTTGTTTTGCTTTGGAATGGAAAAACACCAAAAATAATTCCCGGGATTGATGACTAATGGTGAAAGCAGCAATTTTTGATCAGGACGGGGTAATAGTTAAAGGAAGCCCCGGTTTGGAAATGTATTTGCATGAAGGAAAGAAAATGTCAACTTATGACGAGTTCATGAAAGTCTTGGAAAGATACAGAAACGGAGAACTGACTTATGATGAATTCGCTGACTTGGCAGTGCCTTTGTTTGCAAAAGCATTCTGGAGTTATAAGCAAGAAGAAGTTCAGGATTTGGCTAAGAAAGTAATGGCTCCAATGGAAAACCAAATTGAATTGGTCAAGAAGCTGGTAGTTGAACTGAAAAAGAGAGGTTATGTCACAATACTCATTTCAGCAGGGCCAGAGGAGTGCGCTAATATTTCCGGAGCCAAGATACCTTTTGATTATGTTCACGGGTTCAAAATAGACTATTCCAAGAAGTCAAAAACAGGGCTTTTGACACCTGTTTTAGGCTCAAAAGGCAAGCTGAAAATTCTTCAGGACATAGCTAAGGAGCTAGGCATAGAACTTGAGAAATCCCTTGCTGTGGGTGATTCAGTAGGCGATTTGGGCATTTTGAGCGCAGTTGGCATGCCTTTTGCTATTTCTGGGAATGCGATAGCCGCAAATGATGATGATTTGGTCAGGATTGCTAAGGAAAAAGGGTGGAAAGTCATTAATTCCCTAGAGGAAATCCTTGATTATATTTAGACTATTGACGTATACTTAGCTTTATAAATGATTTGTAACTCTATAATAGTAACAAGGGGAGAGTATGTCTGATATTATAGTAAATAAAGCGGATATTATCATAGATGAGGGAATTACCTTAATCTACGATGGCAACAGAACCGGTTATGCTCTTGAACACAACACAGAAAATATTAATGATTATTCCAAAGAACTGTGCGATGAATTCTACGACCGCTATTTTAGACATGCAAGGCTTGCTTTTGATGAATTTGATGTACCGATTGTTAATCCTGCAATTACTTCAACTGCAAACCATGAGGAAAGATCAGATTTGATTGCAACGCTTGTTGACCAATTTCCTGAGGCCCTTGGAAGACACATGGATGAATTATTGGAAAATGAAATAAGAGTTAAAGTGGTCGGGGACAAAGGAATGTTTGCAGAAGCAAGTTCCAATTATGACAGAATAAAAGAAATAATCGAAAGAGTAGAAGACCTAACCGACAAAGGCCACAAATTACTTGTTTTATCGTGTGCCTACAATCACGACCAGGAATTCAAAAAAATGGTCGAGCAAAATCCTGGAAAATCATTGGAAGAAATGATAAGAAAATATTACGGCTTTCATGATGAAGAGCATCTTCCAAAGAATTTAATCGGGCTTCTTGTCAGAACATGGAGACCAAGAACTTCTAACTTACAAGCAGTAGGGGCAGGAAATTCTGACATAGCACTATTCCCCTCTCTGCCAAAAAAACTGACTGATGATAAATTCAGACGGTTGCTTGTTGACTATGATCAGCGCAAAACCGCAAAAGGCGGAGGAACTCGATACGGCAAGGATTATCAAGAGGCAATAAGAGAATTTGAAAGTGCATTTGATGAAGCAGAAGTAATTCCACAAGGAATTGTAGTAAATGATGGTGACGAAAGGGTTTGGATACCTTTACCATGGGTTATTGATATTGAAGACTTGGAATATGAATGCCCAAACTGTGATGCTTCACTTAGCAGAGATGCAAAAGAATGCTATAAATGCGGTACCCAGTTTGAATAAATTAGAATAAGTTTCTCTCTTTTCCTATTTCGTAAACTTCTTCCGCAACATCCGACACATCAACATCAAAATTTTCTTGTAATGTTTTCTTTATCCACTCAATATCAACTTTTTCTCCGTGACTTTTTTTCTTTTCAATAAGGTTCAATATGTCTTCAATTGTATTCCAAGGGAATATTATCCAGTAATCATCCATTGATTCTGCAGAGTAGTGGGGTTTGAATCTGCTTGTTTCCCGTACGTGCAGTGTTGCAACCTTTATTTCTTTCGGATTGAATTCCTTTATTTTTTGCATAGCCAGCTCAAGGCTTTTTCCGCTGTCAGAGCAATCATCAATGACAAGCACATTCATTCCTTTCAAATCATAAAGAGTTTCATATTTTATTCTCGGCTCATCATATGTTTCACCCATTGTTGCGTAATGCTCTATTCTCAATGTGATAACATCACTGACTCCGAGCAAATCAGATAGGTGCATTGTCGGAACCAATCCGCCGCGCGCCAAACCAATCAGAATATCCGGCTTATACTTGTCTTTTTTTATTTGCTTAGCCAACTCTTTTGCCAAAGAATACATATGGTCCCAAGACGGACGTTTAACTCTCATTGTTTTCACGTATTTCTTCTATTACTGCGCCCCTTGGCTTTGTTTCTTTGAAAATCTGCGCCTGGAAAGAGTATATTTTTGTTTTTTCACTGAGCCATGCAGTTATTGGTAAATTTGCTTTCAAACATAAATTATTCAAGAATTCCTCTGCGCCCCACCCAAACTCAAGAGGAACCTGCGGAAGAAGCAATCCCGACCATGCGCCATGCTGGATTATCAAACCATCAATTCCAACCCTTATTTTTACAGGATACTCTTTTGGATGAAGGACAGGAATTTCTTTCGGAACTGTCAGCACTGATACTTCAAATGTCACATCCTTGAGCTCTTCCAATGTTATTGGCCTGAAACGCGGGTCACCGGTTGCTGCATTTATTGCGGATTCACAAAGTGTATTAATCAAAGGCCTTGCGCTTCTTATCATGCCTATACAGCCTCTTAAATCATTGCCGTTCTTTATTGTTACAAAAACACCGCTATTTAACTTTAGGTTTTCATACTTTGTTTTGGGCGGGGTGTATTCCCCATTTTTCAGGTATTCTTCAACAGCACTTCTTGCTGTTTTTACTAGGAACCGGCCTTCTTCTAGACTTAACATACTTAAATCTAGAACGAAGCCTATTAAACTCTTTTTATGGGTTCGCTGTTTGTCTAACTGCGTGCTTTATATTGTTTCTTTTTTCAGAGTTTATTTAACCTGTGGGAGCGGGATTTATGCGGTATTCCTTAATTTTGTTTTTTGTAATGGCCTTTGCCTCTTTTGCCCTTGCAGAATCTTGTGAATCTGAATTAGGCATGCTTAAGCTTGAGTTAAGGCACGAGCTTGTCCAGCATTATGCTTCTGGATTTTGCTCAAGCTTTGAAAATACATTTACTTCAGGTTCGTTGGAGTTTGATAAGGCCCTGCCCGATTTGAATTTTGACGGAGGCAAGGAATTAGCCCAGGCCCATACAGATTATTTAATCTCACTAAAATCATTGGCAGATCAAGGAGATATCTTCAAATCATATTGCAATACAAAAAAATATGATGAAAATAATCTTGCGGCTTTTGACGCACTTCTTCTCAGAATATCTTATGCAAATGAGAATTTCAGGATAATGAAAGGCTATATGCGGACAATATCGCATAATTACATTAATGAAATAGAGCAACTTGGAGGAAATCTGGATGCGGTTTCAAGTCATCCCCTCCATTCTGATTATTCATACCTGAAATCATATTTGGCATCTGTGCCTTTGAATTATTTTGATACGGTTGACTGCAAGAGGCCCGCACAGTCTTCAGATTATGATTTCATAGATATTTCAGATTATTTGTATTGCGTTGTAGATTTTAAGACAAAGAAATTAACAGAACTTATGATGCTAACTGCCAGCGAAAGCGAAAGTAGTAACTTCAAAAGAGAAATGGATTTAATTTCAGAGAAAAACCAGTCAAAAATAGAAAAATCAATTTCTGGAGAGGCCGAGTTTGCACTAAACATATTTTCAGTTGTTGTTGGCTGTGCGGGGGGCATATCGGGAGGCCCGCTTGCTGCGCTTTCAGGGTGCGCAGAAGGCGCGAAGACCACAAAAAGCATTACTGATACAATCTCATCTTTCCTTAATGGTTTTTTTGGGGCATATGATTGTGACAAGTATTATGGCGGAATGAAAAACGAAGGTTGGGAGCTTATTAGCAAAACCGAAAAGGATTTTGATTCTCTGCTAAGCAAAATCGTCCCCTCTTCGGATTTCTCAGATGCGTATAATTCTCTTAGTTTATATTCCAGCGAGACAATACTTTTCAGACAAATACAACAATTCGAAAGAATAGAAAAAGACCTTACGGATTTCAAACTTACCTATGCCGCAAAATATAATGAAGCGAAAATCGAATTGGATATTCTTAAGAATGCGCTTTCTGGAAACAACACCCGCACTGAGCAAGATGCTTTGTTTGAATTGGTCTCAAAACGCCTTGAGTTTTCAAAAGAAACATCGACAAGCAAGGCAGTGTTAAATGCGGCTGAGAAAAAATATGAAAAATTAAAACTTAAATTTGATGCTTTGGGGCACTGTACGGAAATGTCTTACGGTTGCTACGGAAAAGAAATTCCTTTGCTTGAATCAGTAATATCTGATGTCAAATCATTAACCCTTAGCCTTGATAGTGTGCCTGCATCCGAATCCGCTGACCTGATTCTTGTTTGCAAAGCCAGATTGAATCAGCTTTCTGACAAAATGAAGGAAATGATGGATAATGGATTGGAAATAGAAGGGACTCTCACGCAAACCCTCGCCTTGACTCAATTAAAGAGCCGTCGCTATGCCAAACTTTCAAACCTCAAGACTGACTTTGATTCTGCTGCCAAGCTTGTTTCAACTGAGAATGTTTATTTCGGCATTCAGGAGTGTAATAAAGCGCTTGACATCTATGATGCTTTTCAGGAGGATTATTCAAGCCCCGTAAGTATTGATGCTGAGCTTTCAGATTCTTTATTTGAAGCCAAGAAATGCATTAGCGAATTAAAAGATATTTTGGATTATGCAGCAAGCTATACTGACACATCTGAAGCAACATTTTATTATGATTCATTAACAGACGCGATTTCCAACCAACAAATACTTGAATCGCAGGAACTGATTTCAGAAGCAAATAAGCTTTGCAAGAATGTGACCTCTGATTTATTGCTAGATGTGGAAAAATCCTCAAAATACCAGTCTGCAAAAATGTTTTACGACAATTTAGGGGTTTTTTTGTCTTTGCTTGAAAATACGCCCAACTCTGCAATTGATTCACTTGTCAAGCAAATGAAAACCACTGACCTTTCAATACTTGATAATGCCAATGACTTTTATGAAAATGACAAATTAATCCAAAAAATTGAGGATGCGGGAAATTCTGCAATTACAGTTGTGCCAACTGAGCTAACAAAGTATCTTGAGGAGAATACAACCATAAAGGTATTAGCAATTTCAAATAGCGCGTTTAATATTGCACTGGACATATTGATTGAAAACCCCAACAAGATTCCATATTTTGAAAATCTAACAATGGAAAAAAACATCCCGCAGATTTCAAACATAACTTATTGCGAAATCCCTGAAAAACCTTCAAATATACAAAGTCTAATAGGAAAAGACAGCATAATAACAATAAGTTTTAGTTCGATAAAAAGTACGCCCCAGCATTTTATTGCAGTATGCTCTGCCACGCCCGCTACCTTAATAACTGACGTTATAGACCCGGATTTAATCCCCGCCTTTAATTCATTTCAGGAGCAAAATGAGAATCTTGGCTTACTTAACCAGGAAAGCGACAAATTTGATGCGTCCGTTACAGGATTGTATGGGGGTGCGCTTATTGGAGATGCCAACACAATTTCATTTTCAGACGCTGAAATGGAGACTCTGGATGCCCTTTCCGAGGATGTTGCAAAAACCGCGTATACTGAATTTTCAAAGGATGTAGAGCCATACCTTTCTTTTACCGAAGACCCTGAGATTGAAAATCTTTTTGAACAATTGAATACCGCTATGAAAAACTCAATTGAAGATCCGCTAGTAATGGATTATTTTGCAGAGCACACATACAACCCTATTGTTTCTGAATATCGAATCCAGATTCTTAGGCAAAAATATGAGAATCTCAAATTAAGTAATTCTTTGATTGAAACATTTTCCCGCGCAGATGCTTTGGCTGATAAGGGCGAGTTCAATGAAGCAATAAATGTAATTAGCAACAGTTCATTGAAAATTAAAACAACAGAGATTACTGATGAAAAAGAAAAAATAAAGAAAGAGCTTCAATCTTTGCTTGAAACACTTAAAACCGAGGCAAAGATAAATTTGGTCTCTGCGACAAAGCTTTATGATAGTGTGACAGTTGAATTGGAAATAGATTATGAGAATATTGTTAGCCTTGCCAAGACTGACTATGAAAATGGAAAATATATTAATGTTTCACTTTATTCATTGTTTATTGAAACTAATTTGGCTAAAGAGATAGGAAAAGGAGTGAAAACAGAGGCCGCAATCTTTGACGAACTATTGTTTATCATACCTATTTTAGGAATGTGTGCTTTGCTTGTATTCAGAATCAACCGTAAACCCGCAACTAAGGCAAATTACTTCCGTAAAGTTTTCAGAAACAGATAATTATTTTTTCTTGTGTTTTTTGTGTGCCCATTTTGGTCTGCTTCTTTCCTGCAGGTCGCCCATTACTGCGTCTAAGGACATTTGTGGCTCGTGGTCTGTATTCAGCCTTCTGTAGACTGCAAATAAAATTGCGCAAACCACAATCAGAACAACAAGTATTACTATTGGAATGAATAAACTTTCCTCATTGACATGCACAGTAGTGATTCCACAATCCTGTATTCTTATTTCTTTTCCAAACATATACTGAATCTGGCAGCCAATTGTTGCACCCCCGCTTTTGCTTGCGGTTATCACAAAATCGACCTTACTTTGCTGCCCTGGTGAAAGCCCGCTCACTGCGGTTATTTCCTTGTCAACACTTATTCCGCCAAATCGGTTCAGGGTTACGATTATTGAGTCAACAGGGATTAATCCGGTATTTTCAATTAAAAGGGAGAAGTTTGTTGTGTTCCCTTTGTCCAGGATGCTTTTCTCTATGTTATTTGTGATTCTTATCTGTGGTTCCGGATTTTCAATATAAATATGCTGTGTGTAAGGATTAAGGAAAACCACGTCCTTGTACTGTATTCCGTCTGTGAATGTTATTTTCGGATTTCCAAGAGTCAATTCGGTTTCCTTTATTGCTTTCAATGTATATTCAATGTTTTTCTCTTCTTCTGGTTTTAATGTCATCAATGTGTTTGTGTTTCCGGATGTTACGACAAAATAAGGTGGAAGCTCGTCAACTACTGAAATGTTTGCAGTTGAATATCCTGTGTTTTTCAATGCAATAATAACCGCAATGCTTTGCCCTTCCTCAAGTATTCTTGCATCTGCGGATTTCTGCACGCTTATTATCGGGGATTCATATATTCCCATTTTTGATTCATCAACATTTATCTCAAGGAAGCCATCTTCGGCATTCATGATTCCCGTTATTGATATTTCATTTGTTGCATTCAGGTATTTGTTGTCAACTCTTAATTCATAAGTCCTGTCTTCTCCGAAATCGCTTAAGTTAAGTATATTTACCAGATTCTTGTTCACAGAAACCCTTATTTTAGAGTTTTCACCATATGCGTTTAATGTAATATAATAAGCGCCGATATCTTCCGGAAGTTTGTATGTCATGTTTATGCTTTTGTTTGTTGTATTTGAGTCAATGTAAACATTGTTGCTTATCCCGATTTCTCTGAATGTGGATTCTGCAGCATAACCAAAGACTGTAGGCAGGATAACAAGAATAATTAACAAAGGAATCAGTTTTGCCATAATTACACTATCCGTTTAGCTTTTTATTTATATCTCTGGTTAGGATTGTGGCTGAATCCTGGCTCCAGTCCACTTCATCCCCGCTATATTCGCCACTTATTATTTTCAGGACTAATTCAGTTGTTTCTTCGACAGTTCTTTCGCTTGTATCAATTTCATAGATGATATCTTTTGGGTATTTGCTTTCTGTGTGGATTGTGCAGTAATCAAGTATTTCTGCCATCACGTTATCGCTTATTTTTTCAGGAGAATATCCGCGCTCTTTCATTCTTTTTTCAAGAACTTCAGGATTTGTTCTTAATACTATGACCAAATCAGCATCAAGATGGATGTTTGAGAGCATGTGGCCCTCTATGACTATGTTTTCCTTGTTGTATATCTCGATTTCAAGAGCTTTTTTAAGTGCGGAAATAGGTATGACAAGCTCATCCTTGTCGCATCTCCCGATATTTCTTTTTGTGCAGAAATCTTTTTCATTTATCAATTCGTATCCAAGTTCTTCTGCTACGGCTTTCGCTACTTCTGTTTTGCCTGTTCCAGGAGTTCCTGTTATGATGATAATCATCGCAAGTTTATGATAAGCGATTTATATTTGCAATTTCTACCCCGATTTCATCAATTATGTCACGGATTTTTTCTGCCTCTTCTGCCTCATCAAGGGATTTCATTTCTTCCGTGCAGTCCGGGCACCTGAATTCGTATTCTGCGGCGATTTCAAAAGGCACTTTGTGGCAGTCGTTTGAGCAACTAAACATCATGTAAGATTCGTTTGCCTGAAGCTTTTCCTGGTACTTTTCTAATTCTTCCTGAAGTTTCTTTTTCAGCAGGTTTGCAATTTCCACTTTCTTTATTCCCCAAGTGTAAGTATACCATCCGCTTTTTTCATCACGGGTTTTTTGGTATTCCACAAGCCCGCGGTAATGCAATCTGTTTAGTATCGTTCTGATTTCAGTTATTTTCAAACTAAGTTTTTCGGCATACACTTCATCAATGGCGCCTTTTTTTTCTGTTATCATTAACTCCAACAAGTCTATCGCGTTACGCCCCCCGATTGCACTTATAATTTCCTGAATTCTTGGCCGTCCAATTATTTCAGTAAATTCGCTGTTGCTCATATATAGTATAATATGCAGAAAAGTATTTAATCCTAGACAGAACCGTAAAGAAGTAGCGAATCCATTACTCTTGTCGAGTAAGACTCTATTTTGAAACTGTTTCTGCAATATCCTGCAAGGCTTACAGCATTTTTCTCATCACCATGGTTTACAATAACGCGTTTTAACCTTGGTTTTATCCTGTTCAGGTAACCAATAAGTTCTCTTCTGTCAGAGTGACCACTGAATGCTGAAATGCTGTCAATGAACATATTAATTTTCAGACTTTTTATTTTTCCGGTTTTCGGATCAGTTGTAGGGATTTCCTTTGCCCCGCCCTGGATTCTTCTTCCAAGAGTTCCCTCTGCCTGGTAACCAACAAAAATCAGTGCATTGTCGGGGTTGTCTGCCATGTGCTTCAAATATTCAACTGCGGGTCCGCCCTGCAGCATACCTGATGGTGCAAGGATTACATTCCCCTTTCCTTTTGCAAGCTCAACCCTTTCGCTTTCAATTGGCTTGAAAACCTCTGAAACGAAAGGAGAGTCGTCTCTTAATGCCCTTTTCTGCAGATTCTGTTTAAGGTAATCCGGGTATGCTGTGTGTATTGCGCTTGCCTGCCTTGCCATTCCGTCAACATAAACGTTTGCATTCGGGTCAAGCCTTCCTTCCCTGTAGAACTGCTCAATTGCGAGCATTACTTCCTGCGCCCTGCCGACTGCGAAAACAGGAATCAAAACATTTCCTCCGCGCTGGACAGTTGAATTTATAATTTGCAATAATCTTTCTTCGGATTCCCTTCTTGGCTCCTGTATGCTTCTTGGTCCACCGTAAGTACTTTCAATTACAATTGCCTCGCATCTCGGGAAATTGTTTTGGGCGGGGTTGAACAGCCTTGTGAAACCATATTTTATATCGCCGGTGTAGATAAGATTGAATTCGCCGTCACCTTCGTGTATGTGCACTGTTGCAGAGCCAAGCATATGTCCTGCATTGTAAAGGGTTAATCTTAAATCAGGAGTAATGTCTGTGACATCCTCATACTTTATCGGAATTACATACTTCAAAGTTTCCATAATATCTTTTTCTGTGTATAATGTTCCTTTTCCTTCTTTTCCAGTAACTCCTATGTAATCCATCTGAAGCAAAATCATCAAATCCCTTGTGGGCTCTGTGCAGTATATCGGCGCCTTGCATCCCATTGTATATAGATATGGAAGGAAGCCGCTATGGTCCAAGTGTGCGTGTGTGATTACAATTGCATCAATTTCGCTTAAAGGCAAGTTTAGCAAATCAAATCTTGGATAAAGTTCAGCAGGATGAGATGCGGCGAAATTAAGCCCGCAGTCAAGAAGGACTTTTGAGTTTGCGCTTTCCAGAAGGAAACAGCTCCTTCCAACTTCCCGGCCCGCACCGAGGCAGGTTAGTTTGAGCCAGTTGTTTTTCTTTTCCTGGTCATGATAGATTTTTTCTGCTGTGTTCTTCAATACTTTTTTTCTGTCTGCTGCGTGCTTTGCCAGGTAATATCTGATTCCTTTCAGGACTTCACTTTCCTTTACCGGTGCCCTTACTGGTTCCGGAGTCCATCCTGTTTCGATTATTATCTGCTTTAGTGTTGAACCGCCCTTTCCGATTACCAGACCTATTTTGATTGCTTCAATAAGGACCTGGTTGAATGCGGGGACAAACTTGATGTCAGTGATTATCGCTTCTTCTGGAATTAATTTTCTGATTATCTTCTCTGCCTGTGCTTCTGGAATTAATAAACTGGAGTCTGCTCTTACCTTTACTCTTTTCTTTAACTGTGATACCAAGTTGCCGATTAATCTTTCATTTTCCTGGAATGCCGCAGGATTTTTTGTATAGATTGCAATTTCCGGACCTTCCAGTTCAACTTTTGTAATTTCTGCAGAACTTGGCAGAATTTCGTCCACTTTATTTTGTATACTTTTTAAGTAACTCATTACGTTCCCCGGTTTTTAATAGTTGTAAAATACGTTTGTTTAATTTTTCTTTAATAGTGCTTCAATTGTTTTTTCGGAAACTTTCTCATATTTCTCTTTTGTTATTGTGACAACGTCAATGCTGTTTCCGCCAGTGTATATATCTCTTTTTCTTGCGGAGTTGATTGCTTTGACTGCAAGTTCAATTCCCTCTTTCAAAGACATATTTTCCTTCCATTGGTCTTCAAGGACACCGAGCGCAACAGGGCTTCCTGAGCCTGTTGATGTGAATTTTTTGTCGCTTGACAGTCCGCCCATGGCATCAATTGATAGTAATGTTGGTTTTGAAACATAACCACCAAGTATAAATTGAATCATGTAAGGATAGTATCTGTTTGAGTTCAATACTGTTGAAAGGAAAGTTGCCATTGTTTCAGTTTCGACTTCCTCTCCCTGTTCTAATGCATAAGTTCTTGCTTTTGCTTTCAAGAATCTTGTTAATACATGAGCATCACCAACCATTCCGGCCATTGTAAGTCCGATATGGTCCCATATTTGATATATTTTATCAGTGTTTGGGTCAGCAACTAAATTTCCCATACTTGCCTGCTTGTCAGCAGCCAGTATAATTCCATCTTTAGTAACAATACCTAAGGTAGTTGTTCCAGTTTTTTTATGTTCCATTTCAATATCTTTGGCCATTTTTTTTCACCATAAATCGTAAAATCAGGGTAAAGTAATAGAATTACATAAAGTTTATATATCTATTACTCGCCCTTTTCTTCGTCTTTTGTCGATTTTTTCAAATTGTGAATTTCTTCGCTGAATCTGACTTTTTCTATTCCGTCAATGTACAGAAACACATCTTCACAGTAAAAGCGCTTCCTCAATACTACATTTTTGTCTAGGGCCTGATCTTCAGACAATTCAACCTCGATAGTAGTTCCGTTTACCTTTACTTTTTGTTCTGATATTTCAGCGTTAGGGAATCTTTTCTCAATAAATGCAATTGCCTGCGCCTTTTTTTCCTTAACCTCTTCCTCTACTTTTATATCATATATTACGTCTTTTCCTGCAAGCTCGTGGTTCAAGTCCAATCTTACTCTTCCGCCGCTTACAGAAAGAACGCGAGCATGTTGGCCGTCTGCTTCGATAACCATTCCCGGAAATGGCATCATGTCTCTCTTCTTGAATTCCTGCAATGGTGTGACTATGATTTTGTCTACATCCCTTTCTCCAAATGCATCCTTTGCGCTTAGTTCAATTGTTTTTTTGTCGCCCACAGACATCTTTAGTATTTCATTGTCAAGTCCCGGAAGTACATTATGTTTTCCAACAACAATCACTGCCGGCTGGTACCTGTTGTTTGGATTGTGTATTCCTGCATCCTTTGCAGTCTTTTCATCTGTTGTCTCAAACACATCTCCAGTTGTCTTTACCTTTCCTGTGTACGATATTTTTAGTATTGTTCCTTCCTTGAACATTCTATCACCTCGTATGTTATGCATTTTTAATCTTTTTTTCCTACATATACGTCTATGGAGAAAATCCAGATTTTTTCATTGATATTAATATTTGTGATGTTACTATCCGTTGTCGCAACAGCAGTGTATTTTGCTGGTGGTTCTAATGAGAACCAAGAAAGCGACGATATTACATTAATAGGGGATATTAAGGGTTTTAAAGCTGACGGTATTGCCGGCGTAGTCCAGAATGTGCTGCCTGTACTGGTCATTCAGGGCAAGTCAAAATCCGCAGATATAACTAAAATTGAAGAGAAATTAAGGACGCCAAGCCAGGTAATCCAGATATTCAGTTCAGGTTTCCTGGATAATTCAGCAACCCCTCTATATTTTGGAATTATAAAGCTGAAAAGCGCTGACGACATATTTCCCGTTGCCAACGAACTTTCAGAAACCTTACCTGACGTTCTTGATGATTTGGCCTTTTTCAAAAAAGGAATAGTTTCAATTTCAGAGCCAATAACCTTAGTTCAGACTAATGATGAATCTGTTAGGAGGGTGGTCTCAATACCAAATATTGAATCATTTATCTATATGGTGACTGAAGAGAAAGCAGATGTGACTCTTGACTGCACAATACAGCTAGACCTGAAAACAGAAGAGGCATCACAGCCATTATGCTCAGAAAGACACAAAGCAGAGACCCAGGAGCCGACAGGATTCCAGATAATCGGATTTTCAACAACCGGAGAGATTACTGATTTGAATAATACAATTACTTTCTCACACAAGGTAAAGTATGATAACTTAATTGACACTGATGCAATGAAGGCGGATTTTGAAGCAGTTAATCTGGTTACTGGCGTAGAGTTATTGGATTATGCGGCACCAATTCCAAAGCTTGTTGCCAATGCAAACTTTGATGACAATTCAGTTGCAGACACTCTTAATTTGGCAATTCCGAATATCGCCGGAGTCACTGACACGGTTTTGGATTATGCAAAGGGTAGATATACTGCGGAAATAACTTTTGACCCGGCTGTAGAAATGAGTACAATCTCTGCAGACATTAATCAGGTATTTGTAGATAATGATTTGGAAGTAAACATAAACGACGACGAAACAGAGAAAGAGCTGAATGTTTACCTGCATTTTGATTCAGAAGATGTTCATACTGTAGCAGATGCTTGTAAGTCAGTATTTGAAAAGTACAGAATTGATTTTGATGTTGCAAGGATTGCATATGCTGACTTGCCGTCAGAAGTTGAATACAACGGATTTGCATATACAATGGAAGATAATCAGCATGTCGGTCTGGTTGTAAC
The DNA here is from genome assembly GCA_016926295.1 of Candidatus Iainarchaeum sp. Taxonomy (GTDB): domain Archaea; phylum Iainarchaeota; class Iainarchaeia; order JAFGOX01; family JAFGOX01; genus JAFGOX01. Next base: position 827 of record JAFGOX010000052.1, on the reverse strand, counting down.
ACTTGAAAGAAAAGTTGGGGACACAATAGACATCAGCTTCTTCGGAATAACTGATGGACCTAAGATAAGCAGCAAGGCCTTAGTAAAGGATAAGGCCCTTAACTAACTGTTTTTTATCAGGAAGAAGATTCCAATTATAATTAGGATTATTCCTATCCACGGATTTATTACATTAAGCGGTTCTGGAAGTCCTGGAATATATCTTCCGACGCCCATTCCCAAAAGTAAAAATCCGATTAACTGCATCATGTTTTTTGCCATTTACTCACCCTTCAGACTCATAATCGCTTCTGCTATGTCGCCATCATTTTCTTCCAGTGCTTTTTTTGCTTCTTCTTCAGAAACTTCTGCCTGCTCTGCGACCATTTTAATGTCTTCTTCTGGTATTTCCTTTTCTTTTGGCTCTTCCTTTACTTCGCCCGCGATTACCTGGAACATCTGCTGTCCTTTCATGTCCATGTGAACTACTTGCGGTGAAGGAAGCACTATTCTTCCGTTCGGCGTTTCTATAATCACTTTTGTTGCATCAATTTCCGTTGTTTTAATTCCCAATTGCTTCATCATTTGTTTCATTTGTGCCGGATTCATTCCATACATTTTTTCTCACCTATATTTTTTATGAGCTTAATCTTTAAGGCTTTAACTTTCCCCTCTGCCAGTCTGTGATTATTTGTCTGGCCATTGTTTCTGTGTCTGCTTCTCCGCCTTTTTTTAATCTTTTCTTTGCTTTTGCGATTATTTCCAAAGTATCGTCATCATCTTCTCCAAATTGCTTAAACCCGTATTTTTTCTTCAATTCTTCTGGATTCTGTTCGCGTAGGTATCTG
>JAFGOX010000051.1 GCA_016926295.1 Candidatus Iainarchaeum sp. | reverse complement strand
ATTTGTGGGGTTTGGAATTAATTACCCCAACTGCAATGGCACTGATTACATTAATGTATACATCCAGAAAGACAAAAAGCATGAGATATGTTATTGAGGACGGTTGCAAATGGCTTATTTCCCGGCAATTCAAAAGCGGGGGTTTTAGGGCTGAGAATGCCAACAGGGCAAATGCCGGCATGACTTCACTTAGCTTATGGGCAATGTCCAGGGCAAATAATATGTATGGTTCAGAACTATCCTGCAGCAAAGAGCTTCTGGATTCCGTAGAAAGAGCCGGTCAGTTTATGAGAAGCGCGCAGAGAAGAGACGGTTCATTTCCCTCAACCCCGGGAATGACTGAACGAGTTGACGGGCTGATAGCAGTAAGCAAAACCTATGCAACTGCCGAAGACCTTTGCGGATTTGTCGAGTATGCGGCACACAAAGAAGCGGAAATAGGAAACACTACTATTCATAGAGGCCTAAGATGGCTCATGCGTTCCCAGAATAAAGATGGGGGATGGGGCCATATGAACCGGACCCGGGTTGAAGAAACAGCTTATGCCATACTTCTGGCCCAGCAGCTTGTTAATAAGAAAATAGACTATCCTGCGTACATCCTGGCAGCTCAAAAAGGTCTTGGAAAACTGATTTCCATGCAAAAAGAGGGGCATTGGCACAAGGATTACAGGCACACTGCCACATTCAACACTGCTTTCTCCAGCATGGTTATTCCAAAGGAAAAAGTTTGCGAAATATCTGCTTAACACAGATTTTAGGACAAGTTTATACTTTATAATCTTATTGAATTAGTATAGTTATGGGGGTAAGATAATGGCGCCATATTCAGATGAAAATGCACAACTTATTTTGACTAAAATCAATGAAAAAGGATTCAACCTTTATGACAACACAGAGGTTAGTTCCATCCAAGCCGAAGGAGTAATTTCCAAAGGGCCAGTTAAAGACAAACTGGAGCTTAATGTTCCTCATGTAATGCTTCCAACAGCTGAAGACCCAAGCAATCCGGAGCAAGTATTTGCCGCCCTTGAAGAACTTGCGCAAAAAAAAGGGAGAAACAATATGCCATCAATAACAATAGGGGTTGTAAAAATTGATATGCTCGGGCTTACGCTAGAGTCTAATAGGGTAAAAATCCATTCTTCATACGATCCAGAAGAAATACGATTTGCATATAAGATATTTATTGAAGCAATAGAAACATTAGAAAGTACGAAAGATTAACCTGTTTAATATCAGACTTTAAACTTGCTCTTTGAAAAAGGGAAGAATATTGCCTCGCCTTTACCTGTCAAATCCATTGTAATGTGGAAAATCAGGTTCAGGGTTGCAAGCACGGCTATCGGCAGTTCAAGAAAGTAAAATCCCAACAATGAGGCCAGAATCACAATGAAAATATTGTGAAAGAGTTCCCTGTGCAGCTTTGGGTGGAAATTTATCTTTTTCATGAAGAAATCAAGCGACGGTATGAAATGGTACGCGGTGATTATTACCGCATCCTGAAGCCCTAATGCAAAAAACACTAATGTAAATATCATCACCTGAAAAAACACGTGTATCCTGAATTTCATTGAATCACTTTCTCGAGATTTTTATCAGCTTGTAAGTTGCGAATATCATCCAGATAATATTAATGAAAATAAATGGCAGGCTGTTTATTGTGTACGCATAATACAGAAGAAGTATTGCGCCGACAACATTCAGAGCATTGTAAAGGACGGTGTTCGGCAGAACTTTCTCCAGCTCATCCAAAACAAAGGCAGTCAACAAAAAAAGCATTCCAAAGATTCCGATTACCAAAGAAAGCTCAATCATACCTAAAATTCGCCCTTAATCGTTCTCATGTAAATAAACGCAGCAAATCCGATAAGTGTGTATTCAAATAACCATCCTAAATCCACAAATGCGCTTATAATCTCCCAGCCGGCTGCAAAATACACATCATACCAGATTAAATAAAACCAAGCCAAATCTGCAATGCCTGCGGAAATAAATGCGATTACCAGTAAAATCCATGTAAGACCCATGCGGGATTTCCCAAACATGAAAACCAACCCCATGGCCATGAAAATAAGTATTGTGTCCAAAATAGGGTAGGCGAAATTCGTAATTGTTTCAATAAACTCTGCCTGCGATGCATATTCAAGCACAGGAATGAATATTAAATATATCAACACAGCAAGAATTCCTACTCCTGCTATCAAGAGATTAAGCATTTGTATTTTTGAGGGTATTATTCCAAGCTCTTTTTTCATATGCGTGTACTGCATAAACATAGCCCCGTAAAACAAAGGATAGCCGATAATCCACAGCCCGTCTGCTATTGTAACGCCCGGAACCCCTTCCCCCAGTATTGTGTCATAGATTCCCCAGGAAAATTCAGCAAGGAACCATAAAAGCACCCCAAGGAAAATTAAAAGCCACATTTTCTTGTAAACCTGAAGCTCTTTTGGGACCATTTTATAAGTTCTAAAAACAAGGACAGTGGTAATTGCAGGTATTACAATATAGAATACTGCTGAAATCTGGCTAAAATCCTCGTAACTTATGGGTATTATAAAAAATGAGGCATAAGTGATAATACTCACTACAAAAACCAAAAACAGTAAAAGCAAAATCTTTGATTCTTTCAGCATGTCTGTCAACAACATTACAATACCTTATACACTCTTTTATTAAAAACCTTTCCAATTCAACAATAACGCAAGATTTAAATTAAAGAAAGAGGTATTACAAACATGTTTAGAAAAGCTATACCTGCATATTTGCAAATGGTGTTTGTAAGCTTCTTGTTTTTATTCATGGCAGTAGGCCTAACCACAGTCCCCATAGGCATGACACCGGTGGACCCGTTCTACATGCTGTACATTTCTTCATGGGGCGCAGGAATTACAGGATTAATAAGCGCATGGGCAATGTACAAGAAACAAGACTGGTACATATTCCCGTTTGGGGCATCATTAGGCTTTGAAATGATGTTTATTTTTGGCCTTATATTGCTTTTCTTATAAAATCAGGTGTCTTTTGGCTTTATAGTATGGGATTCAAAGAATTTCCTTTTTGCCTCAATATCGGTCAGACTCTTCTTTTTCTTTTCAAACCATATTGAAAATTCTGAAAAATCCTCAAAATCAAGCTCATTTATTGTTTCTTCAAGAAGCTCAAATTCCTCTTTGAGTGGCTGGAAGTTCTTATCGTAGTTTATTGTAGTGTCGGTCATCCATTTGGCTTTCAAATCATCTATGATGTGCATCTGGGTTACAATACCCAAAGCTTCGTCAATGTCAATAATTTCATCAGCACTAACTCCGAAAGTATCTTTCAATTCCTTTAAAATCTCTGAATTTGATAGGTGGTCACTATTAACTGTGGAATACTGGAAAGGGAAGACTTCATCCAGTTTTAGGCCTATACTGTGCGATGCTCGCTCAGCAGCCAAAACCCTACCGCTAAAGCTAGGAGAGTTTGTAAGCCCCGCAGGGAAAGAAAATCCTGAACCTGACACGGATCTCATACAAGGCATAGAATTCAGAGGTTATATAAATAGGTTTTGCGGAAATTTTAGCACAAAAATATACTTCTACATAACTATAAAATAAGGCCAAATATGTCTTTTTTCACCATAAAAAGCCCTAAAAATCGTTCTATTAATATTGGTATTTCCAAACTTCCGCTTTTCTCAAATTTCAGCAGGTTTATTAAAGAATTGGCGTATTTTAGATTCATGAAAAACCATACATACGTACTCCATTTCATTATGCTATGGGTAATTGTCTACATAATGTACACTGCAAGCACAGGTACCACAGCATTGATTATTCAACCCCTATTCACAACAGCTTTTGCGGCAATAATAGCCGGCGCAGCAGTATTATTTGAAATGCGCAAGAATAAGGACCTTAAATTCATGGCAAAATAGCTTGCTCAATGGCTGATGTAGGGGGCATTACTATGAATAAGGCCACGACAACTACAATGAGCACAATTAACAGGCTTATTATCAGTAACATATTCTTTTCCATATATTCACTATATGCAGGTTATATATATGCCTTGGGGTTAAAGCATCTATTTATAAATGTTACTACCCCATAGTTTATATACTGGAAAGAAAATGACCAAATGGGGGGTCTAAATGGCAGGTAAGAAGAAAGGCGAACTAGTTGAGCAAGTGGGAACATTCGATCCAAGGTCTCTTTTAGGCGCAGATGTAGAAAATAAAGTTGATAATACTAATTTAGAAAATAATTCAGGAAACGAATCAGATTTAGATCGTAATGTAGCTGCATTTATGCAGTCGCAAGAAGAAAAACAGACTGCTGTAATAAGCTCCCCTGCAGACACAGCCTCTGTAGAAAACCCTCCTATTTATGAAATAGATAAAAAGGAACAGGAAAGAGAATTGCAAAGTCTAATTGACCAGTTTGAAGAAGAACTTAGTGATTTGAACATAGAAATAAACAAAATAAAGGGAGACAATACTGCTGAATTAGAACTGCAAAAAAGAATAGAGGACCTTACGCATACTACTATTACCACCCTATATAATAGCCCCGAATTAACTGGGCTTGATGTTAGTGATTTCAGTAAAAAAGTCGCAACAGCAAAAGAAGAATCTGCAAAAAGAGTATATGAACTTAATAAATCCCTTTGCGCACTAACAGAAAAATCGGATATAGAACCAGAAAGCTTTGAGAGCGACTTTAATATTTCAGAAGAGGATCTTGAATTAGACGATGAAGAAAGTAATAGCCTTAGTGAAGTAGGCAGTAACGATTTTATCAAGGCAGGGATTATTCCGCCAAAGGCAGAAAAAGTGCCTGAAGAAGAATCAGATAGCATAATTCCTGATACTACTCAATTAGATGAAAGTAAATTAGAGGATGCAACAGATGAATTCCAAATTACTGACTCTGATGCAAAATCGGTACCTATTGAACTACCTTCAGAAACAGAAACTAAACCTGAAGACGATCCTGAAAAAACAGAAATGCCTTATTTTATCGGGCACGGAAGTTCGCTTTCAGAAGATTTCAATAACGAACATGCAAAACTTGTTGAAAAAATTAACAAATGCAAAAGCCCTGAAGAAGAAGTTGCAGTTTTTACACAGGTAATTGCAAATTGCGATGATATTCTCAAATCTGCAGGAGTAAACTCTGAAGAAATGTTGCAAACTAAAGATTTTGCAAACGATGTCGTCTCAATGAAAAGAAAATACACTAAAAAGCTTTCAGATGCGCAAACTAAATTAGAGGAAAAACAAACGTTTGCCGAACTTTTCGGACAAGGAACTAAATGTGTTGCTAATAAAGATTTTGACGGGGCAATTGAAGCATTCGAGAAAGCCCTTGAAATAAACCCTGATAATACAACTGTACAGCGTGCAATAAAAGGAGTTGAAGAACTCAAGAACAAGGAAGAAAAAGGAAAAAGCAAGAAGAGCTCAAAATACAAAGGATTAAGCGCCCTAATTGGAGGGTCTAAAGCAAAGAAGCAACCTGCTTTGACAACTGAAGAAGAATCCGCTACTGGCGTTCCAGCAGACGAAGCAGAAAAGGAAGTTGACAAAGAAGTACTTCCAGACGGAACAATACTATTAAAGCCAGAAGCACCAGAAGGCGCGGAAATCACAAAAGAATTCTGCAAGGCATCACCAGAACAGATAAAGAAATCTGAAAATGTAAATTATGCTAAATATTTCAATACAACCAGCGGAAAAAACATTGGAAAAACACTCACCGCCCTTGATAAAAGATTAAGAAAGTCAATAAAGGAAAATGAAGAGGCAAAAAACAGTATAGAAACTGCTTTGGCTGTTCTTGATAGCTACAAAGAGCTTACAGACTTCATGAACGCTTGCAAAACACAAGTCTTCGCAACAGAAAAAATTCAGCTAGAAGCAATCAAGGAGCTTGGAGAACTTGTAATTGATGGCGGAATACATGCACAAGATGCATCCGAAGTACTATTTAATGCGCAAGACGCAGAAAAAGCAATAAACACAGGCGATTTGAACCAAATTGCAGAACAGATAAAAAAGATGGATGAAACCATTTCAGACCCCGAAAAAGTCGTTTATGCTGAACTTTCAAAAGGAAAAAGAAAAGAACTGAAAAGAAAGGCAAGAAAGCTTATTAAGAAATTTATCAAAAAGAAAGAAAGGGACTTGCTTAAAGTAAAAACCGCCAAAAACAAGACACAACTGCTTAATGAAATTGGTTTTGCTGCAAACCTATTGAAAGAAATCACAGGAAAAATTGATGATGATACTGCAATTTCACTGGCAAACAGTAAAGCAATAGCTGTTAACCAGCTTCGCACAAAAGCAATAGAAGAGCACTTAAGCAGGGAAAAGGAAACTGCAAGAGTAGAAACACTTGAATCTTTTATAGAAGCGAGTAAGGAAAAATTAAATGCGCTTGAAAATCTTCCAATCCAAGAAAGAAGACAGCAAATACCTAAAATAGCTGAGCTTCAGGCGAATATTAAATTGGCCCAAGAGGAACTTGAAGCGCTTAATAAGGATATTAGCAAAAAAACAAGGGCCCTGAAACAAGATGTTACAACACTTGTTAGCCTGGGGGTAAAACCAACCAGCAAAGATATTCTGAAATTAAGCAAAGTGATGGATACAAGCTTTATCCCTGAGTCAGAATTGGATAAAGTACTAAAGGACAGTATAAATCTTAGTTATGAGTATGCTCAAATTTCAAAGAGTGCTAAACAATCAATAGAAGCAAGCAAACAGGTTTACAATACAATGGTAAAACTGGCAAAAGCAAGAAAAGAAGAGAAATCAGGGCACGAAATTGAAACACTTGAAAAGAAACTTGAAAAGCAAACTGCGTTGCTAAATAAAATACTTGAAAGAGAGAATGGAAAAGAACTTGACTTATTAAGAGTAGACAATAAAGTAATAGAAAAATACAGAGAAAATGTAGCTAAACAGCAAAAAAGAATAGAAAAAATCAGAACTCTTGAAGAGGCAAGAATCCACCTGGAAAATGAAAGCAAAAAGCTGGAGAAAAAAATTGCATTTTTGGAGAAAATGCTGAAAGAAAGCAAAGACAGGGAAAAAGAAAATGCAGAACTTGTAAAAATATTAACAAGAGAGAGAAAAGAGCTGAAAAAGGCACAAAAAGAGGCTGTAGAGAAAATCAAAAAATTAGCAAAGATAGAAGATTCAGAACTAAAGGAAATAAAGAAACTTGCAAAAATCAAGGAAATCCCAAAGAAAGAAGACAAACCTGACAAAAAAATTTCAGGAAAGCAATTACTTAAATTCCTTCATGCTGAAATAGGAAAAGCCTTGGAAAAGAAAGGTATACGTTGGGCTGACGAAAGAAAATTAAGAGAGGCAAGAAAAAACATTGTTAAAAAATACAATGAAATAATGACAGAGATTCCGGAAACCAAAAAAAGAGCAAATAGAATAGCTGAAATCAACGAGGCAATTAAAATTCATGAAAATAACAAGGTTATAATTGCAGCAAAAGAGGCAAGATTAAAAGAGGAAAAAGCCCGCCTGCAGAAAATAAAGGGTATCCAAAGCAAAATTGTTGCCCTAAAGAATGAAATAAAAGGTTTGATGAGTGAAAGGGAAAAACAAGAATACATCGAACTCTACAACAAAAACATTATATTTTTCCAAAAGCAACAAGCTGAAATAAATGCCAAGAAATTAAAGGCATACAAAAAGCAATTAACCGAAAAGCTCGCAAGCAAAGATAAAAAAGTCAATAAAAAAAAGATAGAGACTGACATTAAAAAAATAGACAACAAACTGGCGAGATACAACGCACTTGACTTAACCATCAGACAAATGAAATACAACCTGGGAAAAGTACAAAAGATGGCTACAACACCAAGTGCCTAAACTTTATTCTAATTTTCTTATTAATAAATGCTGCCTATCTGTAAATCCGTATTTCTTCCAGCCTCTTAAAAAAATCGGGTTTTTAGCATCAACCATTGCATTAACGTAGATTACACCATTGTTTTTGAACCAGCGAACCATTGCATCCACTAGTTTCTCGAATATTCCTTTGCTCCAGTAAGACTCTTCAAGATATCCAGTATTTATCTCACCAACAATCCTATTTTCAGATGTGTAAATCGGAGCCCGTTCCTGTATGTGGCCCTCAAGATAGCCTATAATATCCCCTTTGTATTCTGCAACAACCAAATAGCTGTCATTTTTATCAAGCTCGCTTATCATATGCTTTCTTAGCTTTTTTTCACAGTCAGATGTGCATTTGTAATAATTAGTCAGGTCGCCATGCATATCCATAAACTTCCTTTTCAAAGGAATTATATTGTCAATATCATCCTCAAGGGCTTCCCTTATACGCACGTTTTTGGCATACATGTAATAATTATTGTGGAAACCTATATAAAAAGAAAATAGCTCTATAATCTGGTGGTTTTATGAAACTTGAACAAACTATGTTAGTTATTGTATTAATTAGCATAATCATATTTGCAATACTAGGATTAGTGTTACTACAAATGTTTGCTCCGGCAACTGTGGAGCTAACAGATATTAATGGGGCTAAAGAAGCTCAGAAAACACCCACTGATACAACTAGCCCGGAAACAGAAGGCACTACTGATACAACTATAACCAACAATACAGGTCATGTTGTAGTCGATGTTGAAACAGAAGACACAACTGCAACTGAAGAACCGTGTGAAAGCAGCCTGATTACCTGCGGTTGCCATGCAGCGGGCACTTCCCCTGAAAGTTCAGGATTATTGGGCGGAATAAACTGCTATGGCTTGTATGGATTAACCGGATGCGAAGAAATCGACGGGGTCTGTTTTGCAATTTATGAGCAACCGGGATTAAAAGTCGACAAGAGCGTTTATGCAATGTCAGAAACTATTAACATAACTTATAAGCCACCAAAAGGAACATGGGGTCCTTATTATGATTGCAAAAATGCATGGAAAGTAGAGAGATTCACAAATGGAGTTTGGACTGAACTACAAACAAACCCATTTGATACTTACAATGAATGCAAAGAAAGCGGACCAAAAGAGAAAACAAACACTTGCGAAGCTGAAACAATGGCCTATACTAGAGTTTACAAATCCACTTGGGATCTTAACTATTGGCTTAAAGAACCGCAAATGTGCAATGGAGAAGTCTTTACTGGAGTAAGAAAAGTCAATTCTGGGCCCGGGCATTACAGAATAACATGGAATGACAGCACAGCAGAGTTCCAGATTACCTCTTAAAGTTGGCTAACGCTAACTTTTCTTCTTTTTGTCTAAAAATAAGCTTATTCTGTTATTTTTAAGGCTGCAACTGTGCGTTTAACTGCTGAAATATCATTATATAGCTTGCAAGCATTAGCTGTATTGTCAACTATTACGTGTATTCCCTGGGCCTTGAAGAAATCACGTACCTCATAGGGCACAAAGAAGTAGCTCCTGAAGCCAGTGCCTATAATTATGACCTCTGGTTGCGCCCAAAGGGCCTCTTGTAATTCATCAGGTTCCAGGACAAAAGCGCCTTCGCGCTCCCATAGCTTGACACGCTCCCCTAGTATCATTATGTCTTTGATGTATTTCTTTCCGTTTACTTTCACTTTTCCAAGGGTTATGTCTTCAATCATGGCTTTATGTATGACTTCCTATATTTATACCTTACTATTCTGCCTTAACCTGCTAATCTCCGCCCCATCCGTCAGCTTTTGGTGTGAATATGTGCGGAAGATCCTCAGACAGTTTCTTAACTTGGTCTTGCGGACCAAAAGGATTCAGTTCAATTCCGTCAGGATATCTTACGGTTATTTCTGTTCGTGTTTCGAACTTCTTTTGGGTTATTTTAACCCATTCGCCATTAACGGTTAGAGTCTTCAATGTGGTTATATCATTCGGTTTAAATCCGTCAGGCTTCACTGCGCAAATCTCGTCAAAAACTATTGGAGGGTACTCGCCCTCATTTATTACTATTCCACCCATTCAAACCCCCCTGGTTTATTAAATTAAGAGAAACAATGTTTTTAAGCCATGGGGATGGACTTGAAAGACACCCAGGGAACCAAAAAGTTGAGTATCTGGTCTCTTTCCTTTGAAACTGTATCAATATTCGAAAGCAGGTCATATATTTTTCCTGCAAAAGATAATCCGGTCACTGATTCTGAAAGGGTTCCGTCCCTTATCATCACCCCGTCAGAAATAGTTAACGCAAAATCCCCTGAAATCGGATTGAAGCCATGCAGGCCCATTGCATCATAAACCAAAATTCCTTTCTTTGTGCGGCTTATGATGTTATCCACTTTATCTTTTCCAGGAGACACTTCAAGGTTGGTAAAACTAACATGCGGTTCAACATTAAAAGACTCCCTGAAACTGTTTCCAGTGGGAATTGTTTTGTATTTTTTCGCATCATTCAAAGTATAGACAAATTTATTCACCACCCCTTTGCTAACAAGGATTTTTGCTTTTGTCGGTATTCCTTCTGTGTCACAACCTGCAGAACCAACTCCGTATTCTATATTCGGATTTTCCTTTATTGTCAGCAAATCTGAAAACACTTTCTTCCCAAGCTTTCCTGACGTGTAACGTTTGTTCACGTTTGCTAATGAACCATTAAATGCAGAAAGGACGCACGAATTCAGGATTGTCTTAAAAAAACGGGAATCAAACACCAAGTCATATTTCCCTGCCGGTGGATTAACCGGGTTCATTATCTGTGTTGCACGCTCAATTACAAGGTTGCTGATTTTATTCATATCAATATCCGAATTTTTTATTCTTGATTCGCCCCAGCCATAATAGGATTTCCTTTTGCCGTTCATTGTACAGCCAAAGACCGCATAATTGTGGGTCATCTTATCATATGCTTTGATACCGGAAGAATTTATTAT
>JAFGOX010000050.1 GCA_016926295.1 Candidatus Iainarchaeum sp. | reverse complement strand
ATTGCTAACCATTCTGAGAGTTCAGGCGTTACCATTTTTGGAAAGGATATTGATTTAACATTTGTGGAATTAAGCATAATTTTATTATTAAGTATTCTCAAATTTTTGTCATCAATAAAGTTTATTTTTTGTTGTTTTTTATTTATCATTATGCTTCTTGGCGTGGCCAACATGCATCCTTTTTTGAGTTTTGAGGCGTTTACCCAAATCGGCCTGCCGTTTTCATTTGTAAGTAGGGGGTGTTCAGGGGTTGTCTCGACAGTTTTGCCGCTTTCGGTTGTTATTCTGATAGTTTTCTTTTTGCTTTTGTAAATATGGCTTACTTTACGCGCCTCAAATTTTCCGGTTTTGTTTAATGACATAACTTCAATGTTTTTTGCAGGGATTAGCTTATTCTGTTCAATATCCCCTACTATTTCCTTTATAGGAGTTATAGATCCATCAGCCAGTAAAATAGGGGTATCTCCTACCACACACTTTCCGCATCCAGGGGGGCCGGAGAATAAAAGGTTGGGCACATTCCTGTTTGTAACGTATGCTTTCAGGCGCTTTATGACTTCACCATGGCCGATAACTGCGTCTAGCCTTTTTGGCCTGTACTTCTCTGTCCAAGGAAGTCCAATCTCCATAATTAGCACCTCTACCCATACCATAGAGTCCATAGGTTTTAAATAGTTTCCAAGATTAATTTGAGTATTATGAACGACCTTACCAAATTTGGCTATTTGTTTGGCGTTTTCGTCATAGCGTACATACTAGTATATTTCATATTCGTAGCCATAGGCGCAGAATACTCAAGCCCTACATACTGGCTGATACCTTTGCCAATATTCTTCATGGCATATTACATGCCTGACTTCTTTGACGAAGAGAAAAAGACAGTCTTACATTCAATCTGGATAGTTCCCGTGTTCCTTTTGCTTTCAATACTGGCCTTCTGGCTGGCAACATCAATATATTTCTGGAACATGGCAATGCTGCAGGGAATGGAAACATACACAACCCCCCCAATAGACCAGATGATAGCAGGGTCATCGTATTTATCTGTAATACTTTTTGGAACAATAGCTCTTATTTACAGGCAGATTGAGCCAAAGATTATTCACTAATTCGGTGGTTAAATGATTAAAACCGCAGATGCAAGATTCACAACTGAGATGGAAGCGACATATGTTCAGAAATGGTTAGATGAGAGACTGTTTGACATAGTGACTGAACTGAGAAAAGATGGAAAATCTTATTACATGACAAACGGCCCGCCTTATGCTTCTGGAAAACTGCACATAGGAACTGCGTTGAACTGGGTTCTGAAAGATACAATAATAAAATCAAAGAACATGTTCGGGTATTCTACTTTTGCAAGGCCGGGATTTGACACTCACGGACTGCCAATCGAATTGAAAGTTCAGAGAGCGCTGAATCTGACAGACAAAGCGAAGATTGAGGAATTCGGGGTAAAGAAATTCATAGATGAGTGCAAGAAGTTCGCAATAGGAAACAAAGATGTAATGATAGATGATATCAAAAATCTTGGCGCAGTGAGTTTTGACTGGGAGAACCCTTACATCACATATGATTCGGATTATATGTTTTCATCATGGGAAGTGATAAAGAAAGCAGATGAAAGAGGATTATTGTATCTTGGGAAATATCCTATACATGTTTGTCCGAGCTGCCAGTCAACTGCGGCAAATGCGGAGATAATCTACAGGGAACTTGATGATAATTCAATCTTCATAAGATTCCCGATAAAGGGAAAGATTAATGAGTTTTTATTAATCTGGACAACAACTCCGTGGACATTGCCTGCAAACACCGGTGTGATGATACATCCGAAAGAGTATTATGCAAGAGTGAAGCACAAGGACGAGATATTAATCATAGCAAAAGAGCTTGTAGATTCTGTAATGGAAAAATCAGGAATACAAAAAGGTGATTATGAAATAGAATCAGAATTGTACGGAGAAAACTTGGTCGGACTTATTTATGAGTCGCCGTTGAAAGAAGTTCTTAATATCGGCGAACTGCAGGGCGGCTACAGGGTAATTCCCTCAGAAAGGTATGTCACGCTGGATACAGGAACCGGATTGGTGCACACTGCGCCAGGGCACGGTCCAGAGGACTATGATGAAGGAATTAACAACGGACTTCCGTTACTTTCTCCTGTGAAGATGAACGGAGAGATGACAGAGGAAGCTGGAAAGTTCGCAGGAATGAACGTTTTTGAGGCAAATGAAAAAGTAACTGCTTACCTTTCAGAAAAAGGATACCTTTTCCATCAGGAAAAAGTGAAGCACGATTATCCCTGCTGCTGGAGATGCGAAGGAAAGCTGATTATGATTTCATTGCCGAACTGGTTCATAAAAATGACTGATTTGAAAGAGCAGAGACTTGAAGCCAATGATAATATTGTGTGGATACCTAGTTTTGCAAAAGCAAGATTCAAGGATTTTGTCGAGAATTCAAAAGACTGGCCGGTATCAAGGCAGAGATACTGGGGAATCCCGTTGCCGATATGGATTTGCGAAAAATGTGGTAATAGAAAAGTAATAGGCTCAAAGAGTGAATTCCTGGAAATAACCGGATTGCCAGAGGATTTCGACCCGCACATTCCGCAGATAGATGAAGTCAAGCTGAAATGCGATTGCGGCGGAACAATGTCAAGAGTCCCTGAAATCGCAGACGTCTGGTTTGATTCAAGTGTTGCTTCATGGGCTTGTCTGGATTACACAGGAGACAAGACGCTATTCGAGAAATACTGGCCTGCTGATTTGAATGTGGAAGCAAGAGACCAGATTAGGGGCTGGTGGACATCGCAGATGAGTTCAAGCATGGTTTTGTTTGACAAGTCGCCTTACAAAGAAGTTCTTATGCATGGTTTTTGCATGCAGGAAGCAGGAGTCAAGATGTCAAAGTCAAAAGGCGGAATGACCCCTGATGCAATGATAGAAAAATACGGAAGGGATGCATTGAGATTCTATTATATAACTCTTAGTCCGGGCGCGGACTTTATCTTCAATGAGGATGATGTGAAAGAAGCAAAGAGAATGCTGGACATCCTTTGGAACACTTACAAGTTCGCAACTACTTACATGTCACTGGACAATTTCGACCCAAACAAGGATTATAAGACAGAGTTCCTGTCAGAAGACTTATGGATACTTTCAAGATTGAACTCACTTGTCAAAGAAGTTCTTGAGCTTTACAAGCAGGACGCCTATGAAAAAGTCACAAGGCCGGTAAAGGAATTCATAGTTGAAGACTTTAGCAGATGGTATGTAAAATTAGCAAGGTCAAGAGTATGGAATGAAGGCGACGATCCGCAGAAGATAGCAGTATACAAGACAATGTATGATGTTCTGACAAAGGTTTCAAGGATACTTTCGCCGATATGCCCGTTCATAACAGAGGAATTATATCAGAACCTTGAATTCGGAAAGACAGAAGAAGCAGAGTCAATACATCTTACTCTATTCCCGTCTGTTGAAGAAGGACTGATAAATTCAGAACTTGAGAAAGAGATGCTGTTTGCGCAAAAGGTAGTCGATGCAGCATTATCCGCAAGAGTAGAGGCAAAAGTAAAACTTAGATGGCCGATAAAGGAATTAAAGATTGTGACAAAAGAGAAAGACGCAAAATCAGCACTCAAGAATGTCAAGGAAATAATCGCATCCCAGGTCAATGCAAAGGACGTGATAGTATCAACAATGGACGGAGATGAGAATCACGTCTCCTCGCAGGTTACAGGATTCAAGGACACGATAGTTCTTGTTCCGAAAGAACTTGATGAGGAAATGTACGCCGAGGCAATGGCAAGGGAAGTAATCAGAAGAATACAGCAGATAAGGAAAGACAATAAGCTGCAGGAAAACGATTTGATAGTTTCAGAGATAGCTGCAGATGACAAGTTCCTGAAATATATTAAATCGCACGTAGAACTGATAAAGAAAGAAACCCGCTCCTCGGAATTCAGATTGTCAGAATCAAAGACACTTGAAGGAACAACAAAGGACGACAACATAGAAGGCATTCCGGTAACTGTAACAATCAATAAATAATCTTATTTTGGTTTAGATGCGCGTATACATAGAACATTATGGTTGCGCAGCCAACAGAGTTGACGCAGAGCACATAATCACATACTTAGAGCAGAATGGGTATACCTTTTCAAAAGACCTAGAATCAGCAGATATGGCGATTTTAGCCACTTGCGCGGTTAAGGGCCATACTGAAGCGCGAATGTTTACAAGGTTAAAAGAACTGGTTAAAATAAGGGCCAAAAACCCTATCAAAATCATAGTGACGGGCTGTTTGGTCCCTGTACAGAAGAGTAAACTAGAGGAATTTGAAGAGGTAATTCTTATCCCACCAAGGGATTTCAATGCTCTGGAAACCGCCCTGAACCTAAGTTCCTACAGGGAAGAGGAAATATTCAGAAATCACAGAAGGATGGACGATTATGTTGCGCCAATACTCATTTCAGAGGGGTGTCTGGGAGCATGCACTTACTGTGCAACAAAATATGCAAGAGGCAATTTGGTAAGTTTTCCAATTGAAACAATTTTATCTGATTTCAAACAAGCCGTAGAAAACGGCTACAAAGACATATGGTATACATCCCAGGACACAGGAGTTTACGGAAAGGACATTGGAAAGAATTTGATTGATTTGTTAAAAGCAACATTAGAAGTTCCAGGAGATTACAGATTAAGAGTAGGGATGATGAATCCGAATTCATTCTACATCAACGGGGAAAATTACACAGATGAATTAATTGAATTATTCAAAGACGAAAGAATGTACAAGTTTTTCCACATACCTGTCCAGTCAGGTTCTGACAAAGTCTTAAGGGAAATGAAAAGACCTTACACAGTCAAACAGTTCAAGGATATTTTTTTCAAAATTAGGGAAAGCATTCCTGACGTGGTGCTTTCAACTGATATAATTGTTGGATATGCAACAGAGACAGAAAAGGATTTTCAGCAGACATTTGATTTGATAAAAGAGACAAAACCCGACATTGTGAACATCTCAAGATTCACTCCAAGGCCTCACACAGAGGCAATCAAACTGAAACCCTTAGATGGGAAAATAGTAAATGCCCGCTCCAAGGAACTGACTGAATTAGTTGATGAGATAATTCTGGAGAATAACAGAAAATACATTGGGAGAAAAGAACGGATATTTGTCGGGGAGACCGGATTCAGGGGAAATTTCAAAGGGAGACTGAGCAATTATAAGCCCGTGATTTTGGAAGAAGACGCAAGAGGAAAGTTTGTAAGGGTTGAAATCAAAGATGCCTTCCCGACCTATCTTAAAGGCAGGATTCAGGATTAGGAAATCCCCCTATTGCGCTTTTTATGGGGAAAGAAGCCCTATAAAGCCTTTTTTGGCCCTTTGTTTTTTCTTTTCCGAAACTCGGAATGCCCTGTAATAACAAGGGTTTCCGCGGTTTTGAACAGAAAGGTATTTATACTTGTTTGTGTAACTAAGTCTAGTGATTATATTAATCACACAATAAATCGAGGTAGGTGAAAATAATGAACAAAGCAGACTTAGTCGAATATGTTTCAAAATACACAAACACAAAGAAAGAAGCAGCAACAGCAGTAGACGCTGTATTCGACGGAATTTCAAAAGCACTTAAGAAAAAAGACGAAGTAAGAATCATCGGATTCGGTACCTTCAAAGTAAAGAGCAGAAAAGCAAGAATGGGAAGAAACCCACAAACCGGCGCAAAAATCAAAATCCCAGCAAGAAGAGTACCAGCATTCGCCGCAGGTGCAGAACTTAAAAACATGGTAAGATAAGTGGGTAGCTATTTTACCCACATTTCTCTTTTCTAATTTTTCTTTTTTAGATACTTTTAAATAATTGAACCAATTCTATTAGCTAGTTATGATTGAGTTGTATGTAATTTCACTGGTTATACTGGTGATATTGTCTGCATGCTTTTCAGGAGCAGAGACCGCTCTGATGTCTGTGGGCACGATAAAGGTTGCCACGCTTGTCAACCAAAACAAGAAAGGCGCAAAGACATTGCAGGAATTAAAATCAAATCCGTTTAGACTTCTTATTGCTATTTTGATTGGAAATAATATAGTCAACATACTTGCTGCAGCTCTGGCCACAGTATTGTTCACTGAGCTTTTTGGGGATGCGGGAATTGGTGTTGCTACGGGAGTAATGACATTCTTCGTTCTGGTTTTTGGCGAAATAACTCCAAAGACAATTGCAACCCAGCATGCAGTCAAAATATCCCTAAGAATAGCAAAGCCGGTATTGATAATGATAAAGATATTAAGCCCAATAATAATCTTCTTTGAAGCAATTGCAAGGGGAATTAGCAAACTGGCAGGGGCAAAAGAAACAAAGACGCTTTCACAGGCCGAGTTACGTGCAATAGTTACAATGGGCGCAAAAGAAGGCGTTATTGACAAGGACACAGCAGAGATGATGCATAATTTGATTGAGTTTCATGAAACCGTTGCAATGGACATAATGACGCCAAAAGCATTAATGCTAACCCTGGACGGGAATAAGACAGTTTCAGAGTTACTGGATTATGTTGTAAAGACACCCTACTCAAAATACCCTGTTTTTTCAGGAACCGAGGACAATATTATCGGAATCGCTGATGTTGATGACATACTTGCAGCAGTAAGGGAGAAGAAAGACAAAATGAAGATAAAAGACCTTGCAAATCCGGCAATTTTTGTTCCAACAATGAAAGAGATTGATGACCTGCTTTCCGACTTCGCTAAGAATAAGCAGGAAATTGCAATTGTGGTTAATGAGTATGGGGGAATTGCCGGTCTTGTTACAATGGAAGACATACTGGAAGAAATAGTTGGAGAGATATTTGACAAGAGCCGGCCAGTAAGCCCCTACATAATTGAGAAAAAAGGAAAATATGTAATAGTAAATGCAAGGGCAAGCATAAATGAAATTAACAAAGTGTTCAAACTTAGTATAAATGAAGAAAATTTCTCTACTTTGGCGGGATTCATTGAATCAGAGCTGCAAAAGGTCCCAAAGAAAGGCGAGCAGGTAATATTAAAGAATATAATATTTGAAGTCGACCAGGTAACCCACAAGGAAATCAAAACCGTGAAAGTATTCAGGAAATAGTGCACTTATTCTGCAAACAATAACCTTTTAATTTCAAATACCTTATAATTGCATGACCAAAAAGCTCATTGATTTTGTTGAAAAGAAAGGGT
>JAFGOX010000049.1 GCA_016926295.1 Candidatus Iainarchaeum sp. | reverse complement strand
GAACCCTTTCCAGAATTTTCTTGCCGGCTCGCTTACCGGTTTTTTGCGCTGAATCTTTCCTGGTCTTCCCATCATACACACCTTTATAATTCTTTAGAGCAAATGAATATAAAAAGCATACGCTATTTGTGATAATAATGGGCGAAAAGTTTGAGAAAATAATCAAATTGGCATTGCAGAGGGGAATTCTCTTTCCATCTAGTGAAATTTATGCAAATGCGCCTTCTGGATTATTTGATTACGGGCCAAATGGCGCCCCGATAAGAAGGAAAATAGTCGACTTCTGGAGAAAGGAGCTTGTCCAGAAGGAAAACATGCTCGAGATTGATGGTGCTAAAATACTGCCAAAGGATGTTTTTGAAGCATCAGGGCACCTAAAGAATTTCGTGGACCCGATTGTATACTGCAAGAAATGCGGTTCTCATTTCAGGGCTGACAAACTGCTTGAGTCAAAGGCGGAAATGCACATATCAGAAGGGACTCCAGTTGAGAAAATAAAAGAAGCCTTAGACGAGCACAAGATAGTATGTCCGGGATGCAAGGGCCCGCTTGGAGAAGTAAGCAGATTCAATATGATGCTTGGGGTCAAATTAGGTCCAAAAATGGATTCAGAATGTTTTTTGAGACCAGAAGCCTGCCAGTCTATTTTCCTGAGTTATATGAGACTGTTCAAGACAATGCGCGTTAAATTCCCGTTCGGAATTGCTCAGGCAGGAGAGGCGTTCAGAAACGAGATATCCCCGAGAAATTTCATAATGAGGGGAAGGGAGTTCCAGCAGATGGAATGCGAGATTTTCTTCGACCCGAAAGAAATTGACAATGTTGAAAGATTCAGTGAAGTAGAGAAATACAAAATAAGAGTGCTAAGACAGGGAAAGGACAAGATAGAGGAGATAACTGCCGGAGACCTGGTGAAAAAAAAGTTAGTTTCAGGAAAAATAGTCGCATACTATATGGCAAGGGCCCAACAGATGTATGAGAAGATGGGTGTGCCCAGAAATGCAATGCAATACAGGCAATTAGATGATGATGAGAGGGCTTTCTATGCAAAAGAGAGCTGGGACTTTGAAGTAAACACAGACCTTGGATGGCAGGAATTGTTCCCAATCAATTACAGAACTGATTACGATTTATCCGGGCATGCAAAAGGCTCTGGAAAAGAACTTTACGGGCAAAGAGAAGACGGAAGCAAATTCATCCCTCATGTTTTGGAACTTTCAATCGGTGTTGACAGAAGCCTGTATGTTGTTCTGGAGCATTCATACAAAGAAGAGAAAGAAAGAAATTACTTGGATATGAATCCAAGACTTGCACCAGTTGAAATTGGAGTTCTTCCCCTGATGAAGAAAGACGGTCTTGCTGACAAAGCGAGAGAAATATACGAAACACTTATTGACAATGGATTTGACGCATACTATGACCATGCCGGCTCAATCGGAAAGAGATATGCAAGATTGGATGAAATCGGCTGCCCTTTCATGATTACTGTTGATTATGAGACTCTGGAGAAAGGCGACAAAAAAGACACAGTCACGTTAAGAGAAAGAACAAGTACAAAACAAAAAAGAGTTCCAATCAAGGACTTACCCGAATTACTTTGGAAATTACTAAAGGGAATTGAAAAATTTTAATCTTTCAATCCTGCTGCTTCTAACACGTAACCAAATCGGGTGGAGAAAGTGCTTCTTCTTGCCTCTGCATCAGGGGCGTTATATGCAAGGTCCCTCATTGCCACACAAGCAAACTGAGTGTCCTGTGCCATCTGCTTCAATCCGGACACATTGTAAAGCCCGGCATCAATGTAATCAGATTCAAGTGCATTCATCTTGTTGTAGTATTCTGCATTGGCGGTTTCACATGCCAATACTATGGGATAGGCGGTTTCATAGCTTGACGGAGTTGAGTTAACAAGTGCCTCAAATGCCGCATCATCAATAAATGTATTGTTCAGGTTAACAATGGACTCCAATGCAAGGACTTTGTAATATGCAATGTCATGCCTTGCTCTGTAATCAGCATAAGCCTGTGGCGCTTTGCTTTCTTTTGCCGTGAGTGCAGTGTCAAACTCTTCGAGTTTCTGCAATGATTCTGTAATTAATGTGTCAACATTTTGATAATTTCCAGATTTGAATTCAAAAGGTATTGATTCAATCTTTGATTCTGCCTCTTTCAGCAAGTCCTCTTCCTCTAAAAACTCCTGGGCTATCTGCTGTTTGTCAGATTGGTCCATATACTTGCTTATTGAGCATGAATCGCCGTATCCTGGGCATATTTCAACCCCGCACTCTGCCTTGAACACTACTTCAAGCTCAGACCCTGCAATTGATTTCAGCTGGCTGCCGGCAACCTCAAATGAATCTTCGGGCCACCAACCGTAGCAAACAAAAGTGTCTTCGCTTATTCCCTGCAAAGTCATAGCTGCCTTTATCTGTGCTGTGTCAATGGTCTGCTCCGAAGAAAAATTGCAGCCTGTTGAAAATCCTATGAACTGCGGGCTGACTTTTGCATTTTTTACTGCAATCGCTGCATATTCTCCATTACAGCCGCTTGTATACGTCAAATCGCCAACAGTTTCTTCTATCAGCTGTTTTTCACCACCTGGGGGAAGCATTGTTACCTCCTCCTCACCAGTTGTCTCATCAGAAGGGGGCGTGGTATCAGTAATTGTTGTATCCGGGGGTGTTTCAATGACAACTTCAACTGTCGGGAAAACAACAAATAGTATTATCAGTGCAAGCAGCGCAACTACTGTCGCTGCAAAAACAGGCATTGCGAATTTTGGTAACTGGAAATTGCTGGAAGAAAAAGCCGGTGCAGCGTACATTCGCTTTACCACTTCTTTTGCAGTAGCCATATCATAGCCTTTTTTCAATATGGCTTCTTCAAGCTCTTTCTTAGTGTAAACATCCTTGTATTTTCCAAGAGCATTAATAAGAGCTTTAACAGTAGATTCATCCATCTGCTTCTAAAATCACAAAATAGTATAAAAAGGTAACCTCAAACAAACAAGTAAAGCCAGCTTCCCAAAGCAGTAGTTATCATAGTGGTAGTATAAGGATCTAACGCGAAATAACACAATCCAAATAGAATCAATCTGCCCACACCCAAACCCATCTCATGCATTATAACTAATTTCAGGGGATTTGCATTTTTCTCTTTGGCGCGCATGTAGAATTTAGCATTAAATGGAACATAGATGAAGGAGACTACCAATCCCAACGCTGTGAAAATAAGGGATATCAAATATATGTCACGAGTAAACAATAGCGCAAGCCACAAGATAGAATAAAAAGGCGTAGCAAGCCGTAGCATTTTGTGCTTGCTAGATTTATCTGCGATTTTTCCTGCAAAAAACATAGTGGTCACTGCTGCTGCGGGGAAAAGCGCATAAACCAAACCAACGCTAGCTGTGGAATTGGAAATAAAATAAAGATAAAGCGGAAGTATTACTCCGCCTGCAGCATATCTAATTCCAGTCGCGATTAAGCCCATTGAATATCTGAAGTTCCTATAGGTAAGGGCAGGTTTGAAATCCAATTTTAAGTTTGTCTTGTATTCAGGAGTTAAGAAAAGAGGAATTAATGAAAAGAGAAGTATAATGCAAACAACCACAAAAAGAGCGTGGAATCCAACATACAACAGTGCCACACCACCTATAATTGGCCCGATAACATTAAGCGAATCTCCTAATATTGCGTTATAACTCATTTCTTGGGCTTGTTTCTTTTTGTCTAAATTAACTCCGGTTAGGGCGTTCATTGAAGTCCAGTACCATGAATTTGTCATTCCCCACCACAATCCAATTAAATAAATATTAATTCCAGATTCAGGTAAAGAATAAAGCATAAGGAAGAAAAGTATTAGTGAAAACGGCCTTGAAATTGTGGATTTTTTGAACCCCACTTTTGAAATTAAAATTGCAAAGAAAGGTGATAAGAATGCCAGGCTCCCGTATGCAACAATCATGTAAAGCATTATTTCCTTGAATGCCAATCCCAATTCCAAGAAATAAATCGGGACAAAAATGGCAATCATTCCCACTGCTACGTGTTCTATTGTCCTGTGTGCATAGATTTCCTTCATTTCCTTGTTTACTCTTACAAAAGGAGAGTGAAACTGAAAGTGCTGATTACTATGTGGCATAATCTAAGAAAGTAAAAAGATTTTTAAGACTCTACCCAAGCATCATTGAAATATTCGGTCATCTGTGAGGCAAGAAGCGGAGAGTGGATTAGAACACTTGACTCGTGATTCTTGTCCAAAGCGTAATAGCTCCAGTTTGTCGAGCCGATTATTACCTTCTGACCATCAATTATTACAAGCTTGTTGTGCGTAGTAATATTCTCTGGATCCATTTTGATTTCTATTCCTGCAGCCTTTAACATGTCAAACGCATTGTTCTCTTCTGAATACTCATCCACTAAAACTCTTACTTTGACTCCGCGGTTGTGTGCCTCTATCAAATCAGAAACAATCAGATTCATGTTACTGTCTGAATAAGTATCATAATATTTTACTTCAAACTGCATTACATCTATTGTTGTCTGGGCATTTTTCAAAGCAGCGTCCGCAATCATAAAATAATTCCTGTCAAGCATCGGAATTGCCTGACCCTCCAGACAAGACGCTTCTGGAATTT
The DNA here is from genome assembly GCA_016926295.1 of Candidatus Iainarchaeum sp. Classification (GTDB taxonomy): domain Archaea; phylum Iainarchaeota; class Iainarchaeia; order JAFGOX01; family JAFGOX01; genus JAFGOX01. The sequence goes on along the minus strand of JAFGOX010000049.1, from coordinate 3,262 downwards.
CACAAGCGGGGCAGGTTAATTTTGTCGGAATTGTTCCAATTGCCTCAAATCCGTTGTAATATAAGAATACCCCAACTGCGCCAATAGCCAACCCCAAGAAAAAAAGTATTGTTCCGGTCTTTGCCTTCATTTCTGATACCTCTCAAATACCGCGGCCATCATAAACGGCAGCAATACTGTGGCATCACCTTCTACTGTAACATAACTGGCTTCTTCCTTCACTTTTCCCCAGGAAATTGCCTCTCTTACTCTTGCTCCGGAAAGGCTTCCGTCATATTCTGGGGCGGTTGTGATGTAAACTGAATTGTCAAGCCCTTCCCTGAACTGCGCCCACCAGATAATGTGGTGCTTTGACAATCCGCCACCAAGAATAATCGCGTTTGCCTCTTTTGCATCATGCATCAAATCAGACATAAGATTTTCGTCCTTGAAAACATCGACGTAGAAATCATTGTGCCTTATGAACTGCCACAAATGGGTCCCTGTTGCTCCGTCAGTTATTGCGGGAATTATTACTGGAATGTCATTCTTTGCGCACCAGTAAAGGAATGAGCGCTCGTCATTGATTCTCAAACCAATTTCTTTCATAAGTTCATGGGTTGCGAGATTATTTTTTCCTGATTCCATTATGTCCTTGAAATACTCCAACATCTTGCTTTCAAAAGACTCGCCAAATGATTCTTCTTTGATAAGCACATTACCTAGTCTGAATATTTCCTCTTCATGCAGCCATTTGTCGTCCATTTCGAAGCTCCCTGCATAATAGGGGTCTTTAAGTCTGATTATGTCATGGCTTATTGTTCCTACTGTTGTCACAACAGCATCTACCATCTTTTCTTTTACCATCTGGACAAGAACACCTCTGCAACCTGTTGCCATCAGACAGGCAGGGAATGCAAGAAAATTGGTTGCTTCCTTGTTGTTAACAATCTTTGATATGAGGTCAACACCCTTTGCAACCTTTGAAGCAGTGAATCCGCCTGATTCCCCCATCTGCTTTATTATATCTGCAGCTGTGGAATCTTTATTTACATGAATATCATCTACTGGTTTTGTAAGTACTTCTTTTCCTTTCTCAGAACGAGTCATTTTCTCACCTCGGTAATTCAATGTCTGACAGTTGCGTAACGTATTTGTCTACTCTGTTCAGTTCCTTTTCAAGCTTGTTAAGGGATTTCAGCAGGCGTCTGGCATCTTCTGTCTTTGCCTTTGAAAGCTCGACTTTGTATTTCTCGAATTTATTATTAACATTAGTAATACCTGACTGCAATTTCAGCACAACCGCTGTTTTCAGCCCTTCCAGCAAATCCCCGGTCAGTTCAACATACAATTTCCTGTCTCCTGATTTCTTTATTTTCTTAATCATTCCAAACAATTCCAGAAAATCAAGGGAAATCGATATTGAGGAGATTGAGTACCCTGTTTTCTTTGCCAAATCAGGCAGGGAAATAGCTTTGTCCTGCATCAACAGCACAGCGAGTATTTTTCCGTGCGTGCTGCTGTAACCTAAATGAGTAGTGATATCAGAGAAAGTGTTTACTATCTCTACCTCTAATTCTTTCGGGTTTGCCATGTATTTTAAAAAGGAAAGAAAGGTTTAAATACAGAAACTTTTAATAATTACTAAAAGTTGCAAAAGTTTATTTTTGCATTCTCAAAATTTATTTTTGAGTGTTCTAAAAGTTAAGGTGATTTATAATGCAGGAAGTAAAAAAGACATCATCTGTTTGTCCAAAATGTTACAAAACAATACCGGCAAGTTTGGTAGAGGATAATAATATTGTTTACATTCAAAAGACCTGCCCGGAACACGGGGAGTTCAAAGACAAGTACTCAGAAGATTACGAGCAATGGAAAAGATTCCAGAAGCACGAGCACATTGGAAGGGGTGTTTGGAACCCGAAAACCAAGATTACAAAGGGCTGTCCATGGGACTGCGGCCTCTGCAACCAGCACCACAGCCACACTTCCTTGCTTAATATTGCAGTCACAAACAGATGCAATCTGGCCTGCTTCTACTGTTTTTTCTATGCGCAGAAATGCGGATACGTTTACGAGCCGACAATGGAGCAGATAAAGAAAATGCTTCAATTAGGAAGAGATGAAAAGCCTGTTCCGTGCACAGCAGTCCAGCTTACTGGCGGAGAGCCAACAATCAGGGAAGACCTTCCAGAAATTGTGAAAATGGCAAGAGAAATGGGCTACAAGCAAGTACAAGTAAACAGTAACGCAATCAGGCTTGGAACAGAACCTGACTACGCCAAAAAACTCAGAGATGCGGGAACCAGCACAGTCTACATGAGCTTTGACGGGGTATCTAAAAAAACAAACCCCTGGCTTGAAGAAACAACCAATGCTATTGAGAACTGCAGAAAGGCAGGGCTTGGAATTGTTCTTGTTCCTGTTGTAATCCGGGGAATTAACGACCACGAGCTTGGCGATATAATAAGATTCGCTGCAAAAAACATTGATGTTATCCGCGGGGTAAACTTCCAGCCGGTTTCATTTGTCGGAACAATGGACAAATCAATGATTGAAAAGCAAAGAATAACGCAAGCAGGCACAATATTAAATATCGCAGCACAAAGCGAAGGAATAACAAAAGATGATTTCTTCCCTGTGCCAACAATTTATCCAATCACAAGGCTTGTCGAAGCACTCAAGGAAGCGCCGCAATATGATTTGTCAGCGCACCAGGACTGCGGGGCAGCAACATACCTTTTCAAAGACGGGGACAAACTAATACCAATATCAAGATTTGTTGATGTTGAGGGATTCCTTGACTTTTTAGGAAAAAGTGCAGAAGAACTAGAGCAGGGAAAGAACAAGCTGGTAATTGGTGCGAAGGGATTAATGAAAATAAACAAATTCATCAACTCTGAAAAACAACCGTCCTGGCTAGACCTGAAAAAACTATTATTCAATGTTTTGGTCAAAGGTGATTACAAGGCACTTGGGGACTTCCACAAAAAGAGTTTGTTCATCGGAATGATGCACTTCCAGGACCCGATGAACTACAATATAGAAAGAGTCCAGAGATGTGTAATCCATTACGCAACACCTGACGGAAGAATAATACCGTTCTGTGCATTCAACGTATTCCCGGAAAAATACAGGGATGAAATACAGTCAAGATACGGAATGCCGATTGAAGAATGGGAAAAAGAGCACGGAAAATTAAGCGACAAGCAGTACGTGCATTTCCAGAGAAACGCAGAAGCACCTACTAACTAGGTGCATTATTTTTTTATTCAGGAAAAAT
>JAFGOX010000005.1 GCA_016926295.1 Candidatus Iainarchaeum sp. | reverse complement strand
CCTTTCTTTTAATGGGGGTTTTCCAAACTTCTTTGCAAGCTGGTTGTACCTTTCAACTTGCGCCCGCGTTAACTTAATTGTTTTTCCTGCTTTCTTGGCTAAATCCATATTTTTACGCATTGCCTTAAACTCTTCCTGCGGCGGAACAGGCTTTCCCCTTACAGGCCTTTTTCCTATAGGTACCTCTCCCGGCTTTCTTGCTTGGGTTTTCTTTCCCAGCTGTTTTGCTTGCGGTCTTTCAGGTATAGGTTTCCTCTCCTTTTTTGAAAAGAATGAAAATAACCCTTTTCTCTTTTGCGGTTTCCTTCCTATTCTTCTGTCTGCCAATCATCTCACCACTATATATCTAATTCTTTCTTAAGCTTCTCAATATCTTCTTTTGTTATTTTTTTCTTTTTCTTCTTTTTGGGACCTTCTTCAATCTTGCGAAGGTATGCTTCCAGGTCCGCCATGTCCTCTTCTATAGGCTTTTGTTCAGGTAAAGGTTTTTTTGGCTCCTCGCGTATGAAATCAATTGTTAGTTTCTTCTTTGGTTTTTCTTCTTCAACAATTCTAATTTTTTTTACGGGTTTTTTTTGTTCTGCTTTTGGTAAGGGTCGGGTAACTTCTCTTCGTCTTTGTGCAGGAACTTCTTCGGCTGGCTTTTTCATTACTCTTAATTTTCTGTATAAAGGTATTTTTGTTAAATCGCCCATACTTTTGTAAGGGTCTTCAAGCTGTTCTTCCGGCCTAGGCAAACTCTCAACCTGTTCCCTTGCAGTTCTTTCAGGAACACGAGCCTGTGCTCTTGGTTCTTCAGCCGGTTTCTTTATTACTCTTAATCTTCCCCGTTTTGCATAACCCCATTCTTCTAATTGTTTTCTATCAATTGTTTTTCCAAAAGCTTGTACTACCGCTTCTGGAGAATAGCCATAATCAAAAATAAGTTCTTCTGCTACTTGTTTCTTTGTCGTAAGGCTTATTTTTCTGTTTGCTGCATCTATTTTCTTCTGCATTTCAGGAGTAAGTATGTATTGCCCTGGTTTTAGTTTGATTCCTTTCATTTCTCTAACTTTGACTAAAGTTATACTTTCTTTTGCAGGAACATTCACTTTTGGTGCAGCCTGTTCTCTAGCGATTTCCGAAGGCGTGGGAATTGTGTACATCATTCTCTTAGCTTCTTCTTCAGTTATTCCTGCGCGCTTTGCAGCTTCTGCTCTTGAACGCCCACCAGCCATCATTTCAGAATAAAATTTTGCGAATTTCAGTTCTTTTTCTGTTATAGTGCCTTGCTCTGCCTTTTGCTTTAGTTCCTGAAGTTGGGTACGCCTACGTTCCTGCTGCTTAATGTCGATTTCATGACCTTTGTAAGCTTCGGCGCTTGTTTTTGCTATTTTCTTGTCCATTTCCGCTATTGCACTTTTGAGCATTTTTTCAGGATTCGAACCCATTTGCTTTACTGCTTGCTTCTCCTTAGCTGCCTTTCTCGCTACGGTTTTCTCTAAGATAAACCGCAATGGACGTATTGTCCGCCTTACCTTGGCTTTTGGTTTTCCCATATTATATCACTATTATTTCAGTTGGGAGACAGGCGTAAACCAGTTAGCTACGCTAATAGCAGTTACGCTGCCTGTGTAGGGTTGTATATCAACTTCCACATTTTTTCCTGATTTTTTGTAAGCAACGGTGTAAAGTCCACTATTTAAGTGCACTTCATCTGCTGAGTTTTCTGCTCCAATACCCATTGCATCGATGTCTGGCATAAGTTTGCTAAGCTGGGTTGTTTTATCCATAACCACTTCATACATGATTCCACCAGCAACCAACCCTATTGTTGCGGATATTGCACTCTTTGCCATGCTTCTCCATTTCGGGTTGTCGGCCTTGTCTGCTTCGCCGAAGAATTTTGCCTTGACTGTCGAGCCTTTTTTGACTTGTGTAATTTTTCCTGCATCTACTAATTCATCTGTTTGCGCAGCTAAACCGTCCATATTGCTTATTTTACCGAGCTCTAAACTAACATTTCCAGTTTCATCAACCATTCTTCCAAGATTGTATAAGTTAGTTCCTTCATCCACGTTTCCTGAAAGTTTGGATGCTGCCTTTGCAGCTTCATCTAATTTATTATACGCTCTTACGTTAGCATTGTTTAAAATTTCTGCTGTTTCGTCTGTGTATGTAAGTGGAGCAAGACTTTCACCTGGTGGTGCTCTGAATTTCAATGAGTCTGCTTGTGAGTCAGTTATTAAACCAACTTTTTGCCAGTTATCAATTTCACTTACTGCAATATGGGCCTCTCCACCCGCCTTAAATACCGTCATTGTATCTTCAATTGTAGTTATGTGGTAAGCCACATCCTTAGCGTTTTTTATTGCTTCAATTCCTGTTTGTGCAATATAAGCTTTTGATGCAAATTTCCCAATCTGGATTCCTGCTGCAGTTGCACCTGCAGCTCCAGATACGGCAGTGGCGCCCAAAACTACGTTTCCTGTCGCAGGAGATAAATCATACAAATCTTTGGCTGAGCCCCAAACTGATTTGCCCCAAAGCCCTGCTGTAACACCTTGTGCGCCGCCAACTATTGCACAAGTTACAGCTTCCCTTGCAACATTGACTGATGCAACTCCGCCTGTTGCAATTATTTCAGCAACTGCCATTCCGACTTCTGCAGCAGCACAAGCAGAAGCTGAAGCAATACCTACAGCCATTCCTGCTTCCAGACCTTGTGTGGTCGGGTCGATTGTCTCGGGTCCGCTTCCTATTGCTCCGCAAACGGCCGGAACGTAATATTGCTTCTCGGGGTTCAAAGGCTCGCCCACTGAACCATCATAAACATCACAGAAGGTTTTTACTTCGTCTGATTTCAAGTAAACCACATACTCTTCTCCGGCATGGTCCCATGCGTGCGAGCGCTGTCCGGCAAATCCGAATATATTCTGCACTAATTCCGTTGGCGTGAATCCGCCTTCGAAGTCAAATTCCACTATGATTTTTGCATCGCCTGCGTATCCGCCCTGCAAGTTTATTTCTACCTTGTTGTTTCCTGCTTTTAGCGCTTCGTAGAATTTCTGCTTGTCCTTTACCTCAAATGAAAGCTCAACCTTGTCTGTTGTTATTCCATTGTAGGATATTGAGGATGGTTTTTTAATCTCAATAATGCTATTGCTAAGTTGCGCTCCTTCTGCGCTTGGCCAAACGTAGCTTATATCGATTGTCTGGACCGGGCTTGCCGATATTTCAATGTTTCTTGTGTCCTTCCATTCAACGTCTGTTGGTTTGAACAATACTTTGTCAACATCTGCGACTGTGATTTCATTTCCATATACCTTCTTTGCGTCTGCAAGTGCCAAGTAATCATCTACCTTGCACCATGTTGCCGCATTTATGCTTCCACCAAGATAGTTCCTCATCGCACTGCCAAGCCCCAATTCGCCTTCGTTCGCCAGGTTGCTTGAAGTTGTCCAGAACTCAATCTGTTTTTCCTCGCTATTTGACTTAAGGTAGCCGAATCCGTATGTCTTTCTGAAATCCTCTGCATCGAATCCGCTTTCTAAGTCTGCGAGCTTCAGGGCTATTGTGTTGACTCCCGATAAACTTGTAGCTTCTCTAAGCTCTAAATCGCCAAGGAATGTGCTGTATCCGGAAATAACTGCGTCACTGTCAACACTTGCGGGTATCTGCGACTTGTCGAAATAAACGCTGCCGGATAATGCGGTGATTCCCGGAACGCCTGTATTGCTTGGAAGCATAAGCCCGAAGTTCTCTGGCCTGTCAAAGTTACATTCTGATGTTGGTAGGTATCTCATCTGAAGTACGATTGTGTACCATCCCGGAACAAGCACCCCAGACGATTTCTTGAATTTGATTAATGGCGTTATTACGTATTTTCCGCATACATTCTCTGTGCCGCCTACATTCTCTGCACCATTTGTGACTATTGCGACAACTCCACTGCTAAGGCCTATGTTGGTTGCGATTGCAGTTGAGAAATCGCTTTCTGCTGTGTCTGCCCAGTAGCTTACTGTATGAGTGTCTCCAAGTGCGTCAAACACATTCTGTATGATGCTTCCGCTTATGTTGTCGTTCATCAGATAGTATGTCTTTGAGTTTGCCCCGCCGATTGTTGCGCTGAACAAACAGTATTCTGATGTCTCCTCAAGCGCATTGCTGCAGGATGTTATTTTTCCTGCGACATTGTCAAGGGTTTCAACGTCTGACTGAAGTGAAAGTGAGAATGCCTTCACATCACAGTACGCCTCGTCACAATCTTCGCCTTCGTAATCAATCTTTGGTATGAAAACCCGGGCAATGTCTTTTGGAATACCGTCTTCGTCCTGAAGGTTCAGACATCCTTCTAATGCTGCGTATCTTGTTGATCTTGTGTCGACCGGCTGATTGTCATTAATGTACGCGCCATCCACTGCAAGACTTCCTGATTTCACGTCAAGATTTGATTCCAATAAGCTTCCGGTGAAGTAAATCTCTGCCCCACCTAATGGAACATTGCTCTCTGCGCCTTCTGCGCTGAATTCAACTGCGATTGATGATGTTCCGTTCTTCGGGATAATTGGTGCTTCGCTTATGCTCATGCTGACTACGCCGAAAAGGCTGTCAATTCCGCCAGGGCCCTTTATTCCTGACAACAAGACATTCTCAGAGCATTCATTCCTTACAGTAAGGATTGGCGTGTTCTTTGGGGTTCCCAATGAAAGGCTAAGCAGTAATGATGGTGTTGTAATCTTCAGACATGATGTTTCCTCGAAAATCAAGGTCAAAGGTATTTCCCTTGTTATTGTTTTTCCTCCGTAGTCTCCGATTACCTTTATTGAGTCAGTGAATGTTCCGGGGTTTTGTGATGTCATAGTTACTTTTATCTTTACTGATTTTCCCGGAGCAAGGATATTGTCAAGTTTCTCCAGTTCGCTTGAGTCTATCAAAACGTCCGGCGTGTTTGGTTCTATTACTTCCACGTCTGTAACAGGAACGCCAGTATTGTTCTTGATTAATACTTCAAAGCTTCCTTCCTCGTCAACACCGATTGTACTTGTGTATCCTGAGAACAGGACTTCTGAATTGTCTTTGAGTTTGCAACCGCCGGTCTGCGCCTCTTCGCATACGAAAAGCGAGTAAACCGGATAGTACAAAGTGAAAGGTATGCTCTGCGTATCAATAAGGTTTGTGACTTCCTTTGATGCGCCAAGGTATGCAAGTAAATCCAGTTTCAATGTTCCCTGTTTCTTGTCTGCGGATTCACCAATGTCTTCTTTCGGGGTTATGGATATTGAGAATTCCTTTTCCATTCCTGGTTTCAGCACAGTTTCAATCTGCGATTCCAATGCGTCAAATCCGTCAAGTGAAACATCAACGAGCTGGCTGTCATAAGCTTCTCCCTCTGGAGTTACTTTTGCTGTAAGGACGGTTATGTCAAAATCACATTTGTTCAGAACCGTTGCATCAACAGTTGTTGTTTCTCCGGTTACTCCGGCAAGATTAACACCGTTTGCAGGAGTCAATGATAACTGGACACATGACCTTGACAGGTCGTAGGTTCCGCCGTACATTACAATTATTTCACTGGTTTCTGCAATCTGCAGCCCTTCGACTTCGCCCTTTACAAGAACTTTGAATCTTGCAGTTGGCTTAGGGTCGATTTGCGTCAAAGGCCCGGTGTAATTTACAATAACATTTATGGTTTGTGTTTCTCTTCCGTCAAGAGTTCCAAGACTCTCTTCCTCAAGTGAGAATCCGAAATCATCTGCGTATTCTCCGTCAATTGGAATTATTTCAAGAGAAACATTCTTTGCAGGAACTCCGCCATACGTGTTGAACACGCTGATTGGGACAACTCCTGACCTTACATCTTTCGGAAGGCTTATTCCGTTTCCGGTAACCTGCAATCCGTCTGAGGTTATTACTATCCTTGAAACGTCATTCTTGTAGTTCTCTTTCTCTGCTGTAACTTTGATAATTCCTGAGCCGACTATTGAGCCGAAGTTGTCAAATGTGGCAACACCAGAAACATTTGTTGTTCCGGTTACGGTTCCGTTTCCAAGTGGTGCGCCCTCTTCATTCTCAAGGGTAACTTTTGCTCCGGTAACATTCAGCCCTGCGCTGTCCTTTACATTGACTTCAAGGTCTCCGACACCGCCTGCCTGCCAGCTTTGCTCCATCTCAAGCTTCAGATCCCTGATAGGCTTGAAGACCAATGCGTATTTCTTTACCTGAAGGGTCTCTTCGCCCTCTTTTAATGTAATTGTGATTGACTCAGTGTATTGCGTCTGGTCGGCAGTTTCATTTGCCTTTACATAGACCCACATCTTCTGAAGGCCCTGCTCATCAAGGCTGAGTGTTGTGTCCAGCTGTTTTCCTGAACCGCTTGCGCTTGATGCACCAAACTCCTCAAGGTCATATCCCAGCAGGTTTGTATTGTCATTTGCCGCCTTTACTGTGACTGCAGGGTTAAGTGCTTCTTTGCTTATGAAGTAGAAAAGCATTCCGTAGATTTTACCCTGGTACAAATCAGTTGAAAGTGCCTGAGCCTTTTCCTGGTCTACGACAAATGCGCCTGTTCCGATTCCTGAGCTGACGCAAAGGTTTCCCTTTGTGCACTTCGCTGCAATCTCTGCTACTTTTCCTTTTGCTGAGTATGTATTTGAGTATAAAGCATCCTTTATTTCTGATTCTGCTTTTGTTCCAAGTGTTGCGTCTTCAGGGTATCTAAGCCATGTGCTTCCCTTTTCGACCCATGCCCTGTACTTTATTTCAACATCAGAATCGAGTTCAACGTCCCCAAGCTTTAGCACTGAGTTTACAACTATTGAGCCGGTCGGGTTTGTGAAGTTTACTTCAATGAATTTGCTCTTGCTTTCAATTCCTTCTGTTACGTCACTAAGTTCTGATGATGGCGGAGTATAGTTTGTTCCGGAGTTGAAGTTTCCGAATCCCGAGCCGCTCATCATATTGGTAAAGTAATACCCCTGGTCATCGACTTCTGTTCCGTCAGGTCCCGCCCTGATGTGGAATCCGCCGTTGTAAGGTGTCAATAAGTCCGGCCAGTTTACTTTTGCCTTTACGCAAACAGTTGAATTCTTTGTGACTGTGTAAAGCTGGTCATTGCAGTCGCTTGTGTAGAATCCAAGGAATTCCACGTACAGGGTTCCTGCTTTCGGGTCAGTGTCAGGGGTTTCTGAACCAAGTTCTAATCTGATTTCTTTAGTAAGGTCCTGAGTGAATTCCACTCTTTCTGAATATGTCTTGTACCCTTCTGCGCTAATCCACATGTCTGCCTGTGTTCCGACATCAACATCCAGTAATACCCCGCTTTCTGTTGTCTGGCTTGTTTCCACAATTGTGCTTCCGTCAATAGGGTCGGTGAATTTGATTGTCGCGCCGATAATCGGTGCAAGTGATACTGCGTCAGTTACCAAAACAGTAACTCTTACTGTGTCTCCGCTTGTCTCTCCAAGCTTTATTGTAAGCTTCTGCGCGCTTCCGGGATTTACATTCACAGTTGATGAGCCGGTCAGTCCGCCCGCATTTGCCTTTACTATGACATTTCCTGAAACTACGTTTTCAAATTTGACTTCTCCGCTCAAATCTGTTGTTCCGGTCGGATAGCCCAATAATTTTCCATTGCTTGAATATAATTCGACAGTTGCATCATTTACTGTGACTCCGTATGGGTCCTGGACTTCGACAGTAAGGCTTCCTGAGTTTCCAGAGGTTGCTGATTCAATCTGCAGGTCTATCTTTGACATCGGGTTGCTTTCAAGCACAGCCGGTATGTATCCTTCTGCCCATGCTGCAAACAAATAAACCTTTTCAGGGTCCAAACCATTAACTGTTGCAAGACCTGAGAAATCTGTCTTCTTGTTTCCCAGTTCTGTTTCTCCCTGCATTACCCTGACTGTTGCATCGTATACGCCGGTTCCTGATTCGTCAGTCACTCTTACATCTGATGATACCCCGCCGCTCTTCAATGTGATTGTTCCCCATAGGAACGGTGAATCAAAGTCATCCTCAAGGTAAATGTATTTGGGCTCGCCCTCTTTTGCATCGCTTGATGAATTGTATGATGCGTAAACAGAGGTTTCGTCTGTTACCAAAACATAAACATATGCCGGGACACCGTCATTTATTGTCACCAAAGCCCTTCCTTCGAAGTTTGACTTTGCGCTGCCCAGCTCTTGATTTGTGACCTTGTTAAGAAGAGCTACGGTTACACCTTCAACTGGGCTTCCTGTGGAATCGACCAAATCAACTTCAACCTGCCCGTCGCCAAGCAACTGAAGGCCGGTCGGGTCAAGATATACTTCTTTTACTATTCCATCTTTTTCAACATAAATTGACTTTGACTGGCTGCTGTAAAGGGTTGACTGGACAGTTAGGTCTATTGTGCTGCCTGGCAATAATCCTGAAATCTCCCATCCTTTTGTCTTTTTTTCTGGTTCGAAAGTGTCGCATAACCCCGTAGTGCACACCTGGAAGCTTATTTTTGAGTCTTCAGGGATTGTTTCCTCTGTTTCTGAGTTTTTCAGTAATACAAATACTGAGACTCCGCCTTCCTGAGAAAATAAATCAATGAATTCAGACTGCTCATAGTCGCTCAAAGTGACTATCTGTGCGTCTGCTGTGTAAAGGTCGCTAGAAATTGTAATAGTATAATCCTGATTCAGTGGCAAGCCTGTGAACTGGACAACACCATAATCATCAGTCAATGCCGTGTCAGTTAGGTTCTCTCCACTTACCTTGATTGTAAGGCCACTAACTGGTTCTCCAAGGTATCCTGCTGAGACAGTAAGTTTTCCACTTGCCGGGCCGGCCAGGGTTAGGGATACGATACCTAGTATGAGCAAACCAATAAGCCCCATGAAAACAGGGAATGGCGGAATGCCCTTATCATCAAGAAAGTCGCTTACTTTGTAAAGCGGGATGCCTTTGGCAGCCATTGCGTCAATAAAAGCATAATATTTATCCTCTAAGTCAAAATAGAAATCCTCTAGTTTAGCAAAAATATCCATTTGGAAACCTCCACTTTTTAGCACGGCCCTGTGCTTACATCTGCCCTATATATGAATATATAGATAGACAGGATATTTATATGTTTAGCTTTAAAGGGTTTTTGGTTGGGGGGTATAATTTGTATTTTTAAAGGGTTTTAGCTATGTAAGTTAGGGGTAGAAATTATGAGTGGGTTACAAAACGAATTAGTAATCAAAACAGAGGATATTTCAGATAGTTTCGGGAATCTTCCTGAAACAATTGAGCAAGAACTGATACTTGTTGATTCCAAGGTAAATTCCATACACAATAAAATGGATCAAAGTGAAGTCGAACCTGCAAATCACGGACAGGTTCAATTCGAATTTTTTGACATTGTAGATAAATTTCAAGACCTGAAAAAAGACCTGGATTTTGTTACGGGGTGCGATTGCGCAATTACCCCGACTATATGCCAGTTTGTAAGAACCACAAAAGAGGATTTTGGATTTCCCGACTGCCTGCACATACTGGCTTTTGAAGATGGCGAAGCCAGACTGACACTTCAGAATATAAAAAATTCCCATCTCGAAAAATTGATTAAAGATGTAGTTTGCTTATATCACGACAAAAGAAGGACAAAGCATATAGAAGAAGTAAAGCAATTTACATTCATTGACATTTTACCTTCAGACCCTGAAAAACTGTTAAGTTTGATGAAAGAAGAGGATTTTAAGAAAACAGTTTCAATAAGTTTTTTTAACCCTACCCAAAAAGGTAAAGATTGGGATGATATTTCAATAAAGGGGCCGATGATTCTTATCAACAAAAAGGAACTGTGGACAAAACCAATGGCAGGACAGATTCCAAAGAATTATATTGAGAGATTTTACCAAGCAGTAAGGGAGAACTACCCTGACGAAGCAGAAGAGCTTATTGAAAATGCCAGAAAATACTTTGAATACAGAAAAAAGGAATACGGCGGATACATCTCACAGAAAGACCAGGCAAAGATTGAGTATTTAATGGACAAAGTGGCAAGAAAAGAGGAAATTGCAAAGAATTTAGAACTCAAAGAGAGAAAAAGTGACGCTAACTGGGCGCGCCTTTATGCTGAAGAAAAACTGGCTGAGAAGTATTATGAAGAAATGGAACAAAGTTTTTACGATAGTTTATTTACCCCCACTAATTTGGGAAATGAAGTCTGCATGCACTGCACGGGCGCATTCAGGCCAAAGCATGTAAAATGCAGTAACTGTGGCAGTCCACTTCCTGAAGAAAACTCCAGATGCAAAAAATGTGAGAAAAAAGGTGAGTCTTATTACCGTGTATGCCCGCTTTGTGAAGAAGATATTGACGTGTGCATTTTTGACACCGAATGGCATGACAAATTCCAAACTGAATCGTGGGAGAAAGCAAAGGAGAAAATAAGTCTGATGGGGCCAAGAAATGCAGTCAGACTGGGAAACCGTCCTGACCTAGTTGACTTCATTGGGACTGAAGATAAAAATAAAATATTCGAAGTTACGACCGGAAAGCAATTGACTTTTAATGATCTTCAGGGACTGAGCTAATATGGGTAAAACGCAAGAGCTTGTGGCAATTGATTTTGACAGACTATCGAAGTCTCTTTATAGGCCTGCACCCGACTTAAGCGAATTAGAGTTCGAAGTCAAGCGGGTTGAATCTGCAGTCGGATATGATTTGAACGAAGTTGTAAAGAAGAATGAATTAGAATCACTTGAATCGGTTCAGACGACTTTGGATTTTTTCAATTTGAAAGAAGAGGCCGAAAATCTAAGAGAAATGATTCTTGCTGCAACAGGTTGCGACAGTTTTATTACAACCTTAAAATCACCTTTTGGAATAATTGATGAGGTTCCAAAATCAATATATGTTACTTTACTTGGAAAAAAAGATGTTGAAGAGTATAGAGAAATAACAAAGGAACTTGCTGCCGACTTTTTCAGTCTGGAAGGAAGAGACAGAGATTATCTTTGTGTCCATACACTTCCAGAATACCCTGAAGTAGTAATGTGGGATTTTACAGAAGACCTTGATTTTAAAAGGGCTACGCGCATTGAAAGCGAATATGTTGAAAATGAAAGCGGGGGCATGGAACATAAGATAAAGGAGATTTCACTAAAAGGACCGATGAATGGTTTATTTTGCGACGGGCGAGAGTTAACAACAAAGAACGTTATTGCAGGGAATAACAAAAAATGGATGGACCGATTCCTCGATTTGATAAAAGCGCAATACCCTGACGAAGCAGAGGATATTATTAAAGAAGGCAAGGAATACATAAATCATGATAATTCTAAAGCATGGGGACTCCAACAACAAATTTTGGATGAAGCTAAAATAAATTATATCATGGACAGGGTGGCAAGAAAAAAAGAGCTAAGAGAAGAACTAAGGAAAAAACATATTCAGTGGGAAGCAGAAGCTTTTATTGATTCTTTCAAAGAAGAACTCGCACTTGAAAAAAGAGATGAGATTGAAGCGGATTTGATTGAAAAGCATATTACCGCTGAAAAGGAAGGAAAGGAATTCTGCTTTTATTGCGAAAAACCCTTAGAGACGGATGAAGTCCTGTGCGGATGGTGCAAAAAGGAGAAAAGCCAAAAGAACAAGAACTGCACGCACCATGATGATACCTATAAGGTTTGCAAAACCTGCTGGACGCAATTATCCCCTGACTCCTTTTACGAAAGCGGCAAATGGGATGATATTACTGAATTTGCAAATGAATTTGCAGAAGACAGAATAAAAGAAATGGGGGGGAGCAAAAAAGTACTCAGAAAACATCAACGCCCCGACCTTGCAGAGCACATCAGTAATGACTAGGGGTTATCATTTTGATTTGGATTGTTGGTAATGGAAGCAAACCATAATTAACGCAGCATCATATCTGCGCTTCTTTCTGATTCCGCGTCCTTGAGCACTTTCTTGAACGCTTCCTCAAAGTCATCTTTTGTAACTTCTTTTGCCCTTTTGTTCTTTCGCATTGCAGACATTCCCGCCTCTCTGCAAATCAAGGCAATGTCAGCACCAGTATAATTTTCCGTTTTCTTTGTAAAATCCTTTAGATTAATGTCTTTTGTGAGCGGCATATTTTTTGTGTGGACTTTGAATATTTCCTGTCTTTCTTTTTCAGTCGGTTTTGGAATCATCACTTTTTTGTCAAATCTTCCTGCACGCATTAGTCCCGGGTCCAGTAAATCAGGTCTGTTTGTCGCCGCGATAACCATAACCCCGTCCAAATCCTGCATTCCATCCAATTCTGTAAGAAGCTGGTCGACAACTCTTTCTCCTACTCTTGAATCGCCTTCTGAACCGCGCATCTGTGCAATTGAATCAAACTCGTCAAAGAATACAATGCATGGCGCGACCTGCCTTGCCCTGTGGAACACTTTCCTTATTCCCTTCTCTGACTCCCCCACCCATTTGCTGACAAGCTCGGGCCCTTTGATTGAAATGAAGTTTGCTTCTGACTCCCCGGCCACAGCCTTTGCAAGTAAGGTCTTTCCGCAGCCTGCAGGACCGTAAAGCAAAATACCTTTTGACGGAGAAATTCCAAGCTTTTTGAACGCATTGGGATATTTCAGAGGCCACTCGACTGCTTCTTTCAACTCGTCTTTAACTTTTTCAAGCCCCCCGATGTCTGACCATTTTGTGTTTGGGGTCTCAATCAGCACTTCTCTCATTGCAGACGGCGAGATTTCATTGAATGCTGCTTTGAAATCATCCATTGTCACATGCAAATTTGAAAGGATGCTTGCCGGAACCCTTCCTTCGACTTTCTTTATTTCCGGGAGCTTCTTTCTTAATGCTTTCATTGCCGACTCCTTTGTCAGTGCGTTGATGTCTGCGCCCGTATACCCGTGGGTGATGTCTGCAAGCCTGTCCATGTCGACATCGCTCGCCAAAGGCATTCCCCTTGTATGTATCTGGACCATTTCCTTTCTTCCCTTTTTGGTCGGCATTGGGATTTCTATCTCCCTGTCAAACCTTCCTGGCCTTCTAAGCGCCTCGTCAATTGCGTTCGGCCTGTTTGTCGCTGCAATGACTATAACTTCACCTCTTGCGCTCAAACCGTCCATTAAAGTAAGAAGCTGGGACACCATTCGCCTTTCGACTTCTCCGGTAACCTCTTCACGCTTTGGGGCGATTGCATCAATTTCATCTATAAAAATAATTGTCGGGGCATTTTTCTCTGCCTGTTCAAACAAATCCCTAAGCCTTTTCTCTGAATCACCATACCATTTTGAAACAACTTCTGGTCCTGCAATGGAAATGAAGTTTGCATCAGATTCGCTTGCAACGGCTTTTGCTAACAATGTCTTACCGCAACCTGGCGGGCCGTGCAGTAAAACACCTTTTGGCGCGCCGACACCAAGCCTTTCAAAGACCTCGGGGTGCTTTAACGGCAGTTCAACCATTTCCCTTATTTTTGCAATCGGCTCATCAAGTCCGCCAATATCCTCATAAGTCACAGACGGCAGTTTTGATTTATCCGGAGCCTTGACCGGAGTT
>JAFGOX010000048.1 GCA_016926295.1 Candidatus Iainarchaeum sp. | reverse complement strand
GAAATGAAGTTTGCATCAGATTCGCTTGCAACGGCTTTTGCTAACAATGTCTTACCGCAACCTGGCGGGCCGTGCAGAAGAACGCCTTTTGGCGCACCGACACCAAGCCTTTCAAAAACCTCGGGGTGCTTTAACGGCAGTTCAACCATTTCCCTTATTTTTGCAATCGGCTCGTCAAGCCCACCAATATCCTCGTAAGTCACAGACGGCAGTTTTGATTTATCCGGAGCCTTGACCGGAGTTTCAGAAACCTTTACCTTTGTTTCATGGCCTACGATTCCCACACCTTTCGGGCTTATAGTAGTTACAAGGAAATGTATTGTGGTTCCAAGCAGACCCATTGCGATTTTGTCGCCTTTCATTAACGGCTTGTCAATTAATCTTTCCCTGAACCAGGAAGATGGGTCTCCTGAAAATTTCAGCCCTGCGTCAATAGGCGCAAGTGTCAGATTTGTTGCCGGCTCCACTTCTATATGCTCTATTGAAACTTTATCCCCTAATTTCACTCCGGCATTTGAACGGATAATCCCATCCATCCTTATTAATTCCCTTTCCTCGTCTTCGGGTTTTGCTCTCAATACCAATGCCGCAGTTTCGGATTTTCCTTTTATCTTTACAACATCACCTGACTGCAGTTTCAGCTTTTCCATTACGCTTGAACTTAATCTTACAACATGGCGGTTCACATCCGCCGGCTCGCCTTCTTCAACTCTTAATTTTGTTTCATTTTTCTTTTCCTCTGCCATAATCTCCCTCACTCAATCTGCAAATCCCCTTTTGATTTGTCCTTGAATAGCTGGTGGGTTTTTGCAAGTTTTAGCTCTAATATTCCATTCTTGAACGTTGCTTCTGTTTTGTCTTTTTTAACTGGTGCGGGCAATTCTATCATTTTGTAGAATACAGGGGTTTTCTGCGGGATATAGGGTAGTTTTGCCTGGATTTCGACTTCTTTCTTGTCTACTTTCACATGGACATCGTCTTTCTCTGCTCCAGGAAGCTCTGCTGTCAGATAGATGTATTTTTCTGTCTCAATCAGGTCTATCTTAACATCCCTTGTTGTCTCCTGCTGAGGCTTGGGCTTGTTGTTCTGTGGCACGCCTCCGAAAAAGCGGTTGAACATATTGTCCATCTCATCCTGCATACGCTTGAACGTATCATCGTATTCCCAGTCGTCATTCATTATCAAACACCCCTAATATTTTACCCTAGTTTATTTATTTGTTAATAAAGTTTATAAACGTTTCCCATTCTATTTCTTTGTATGATAGAAAGGGAAATCATTATATATTCCTTACGGCCACCAGCTAAGAAAAAGCCAGAAGAGGATTTAGAGTGGCTATGCAAGTCTTTGGGTTTAATTGGTCCCCGTGATAAGGACAAGACTACTATGCGAATTCTGAAGTTTATCATCGACAATACAAGGAAAGGCAATTCTGTTAATCTGGAGGAAATCAGTAATTTTGCCGAAATATCAAAAGCTGCGGCCTTACATCACTTGGAGAAACTATTTCAAAGAGGGTTAATTACAAAGGCAGAGAGAAAATATGAATTGAGAATGTTTAATATTGAAGAGACAATAAATGAGATGCATAGAGACATGGAAAGAATGTTCTCCATGATGAGAAAAATATCAGAAGAAATGGATGAGGAAATGGGCTTTACTTCTCGTTAAACTCCTAATCATCCCTTGCATCTAAAGTTCTGGCTAAGCCCCGCATGTGTTCAAAGTTTTCTCTTTGAATTTTTTCTTCTTTTTCATCTCTAATTTTTCTAATAACTGCGGCTACTTCCTTAACCTGTTTTTGTGAAATGTGAAGCTCTTCTAATTTTCTATTTATTTCTTCATCTTTTTCTTTGAATTCATGATAAGTAAATGCAGAAAAAATACTCCATAATAATATGAACACAAAGAAAGGTGCGGATAACATAGCAATTTTAGTTATAATCGGGACTGCTAAAAACGCCCCTCCAAAAGTGCCCAGGGTTGCCATGAGAACTACAACTGTGTGTATTTTATTTTTTGTGTATTTTTCCTTGTTTTTATTAAGTTCTCTAGATTCTTCTAATACTTTGGTATTTTCTTTTCTGCCCCATTTTTTTAATAGTTTCATAGAGTCTTCCACTTGCTCTTCTTTAAAGTGTCTCGGGTTCTTGATAATTTCCAATGCTATTTTTCTTTCATTTTCCTTAATAGCCAGTTTCATTTCTTTTTCAAAACCAATTCCAAATTCTTTATCTTCCAACTTTGCAAGGATTTCTTCTTTTTCGACTGTTAACGCTTCTACTTTCTGGATTGGGACTGGAAGAGCATCATAAACATGAATCAATTCGCTGTGTTCTTCATCTACGTGACTTTTAGTGAGTTCAAATTCAGCTTCTCTAACTAAATCCTCTGAAATTGGATTCATTTCTGCAACAGTGTTAGTTTCTGTATCTTTTAAAATAGTCAATTCTCTGCTCATTTCTTCACTTTCTTTTTAGGTAACACATCATTTATTTCTTTGAGTTCCTCTTCCAATTCCTGAATATTAATCTCCTGATGTATCATTTCCTTTTCATCCTTTTCTTTCTGAACTGCAAAATAATGTATTGAACGACCCATTAAGAGAAGTGCAACAAGGGTAAATGGAAAAAGTAGGAAAATTGTGTATTCAAACGCCAGGAAAATGGCCCCTGCAACAAGGCCCAGTGCCAATGGCGCAGAAAACATTGCAAAGCCCTTGTCCTGCTTTAATTCGTCTTTTTTTGTTTCTAATTCTCTTTTACTTTTTTCAAGAGTTTTGGTTCTGTTTGTTACATATTTTTTCAACTCTTTTTTTGTCTCTTTTGTATTGAATAAATCAAAATTTTCAACTACTATTTTTGTTTTGTTCTCTTGAACTATCTCAAGCTCTGACTCCATTTCCTTAATCAAATCCCATCTTGTTTCGATTCCGGGGTGCCTTACTCTTACTAATTCGTTGGCCAGTGCATTTTCATAGTCTGTTAACTGCTCAACGCGTATAACTGGATTAACAGGCTCATCAACCCACTGCACATCTAAATTTTCAAGCATAAATGAAGTTATAGATGAACCACTAGGCCCAGCTTCAATAAGTACCTTAGAAAATCTTTCTTTAGTTCTATTTGGAATAGCTAACTCCAAACCAGTTTTTTCTTTTTTCATTCAATCACCTTTTTTCTGCCTTAAAAAATTCAAGAACGTCTTTCATATAGCTTTTGTCAAGCCTCATCTCTGTTTCAACAAGGTTTGCATTAATCTCTGTCTGAATCTCTTCCTTTGCCAACGATATCCCGCGAATCACAAAAATTCCAAGCAGAACCAGGCCGGCAATCCCAAAAATACTTAGGAAAGTTAAGGAGCTGAAATACAGTGCTGCAGGAATAGCTGCAGCAAGCGAACCGAAGAAACCAATCGCCATCAGAGCTTTATTGATTGATATTTGCGACCTTAATTTTTTTGAATTGTTTTTTAACGCCTTTAATTGCCGCTTCTGTAAATTTAGACTATTTTTTCTGTCTTCCAACCCAACTTTCAAAACGCGCCTTGCGTCTTTTAGGGCTTGCGGGTATTTTTCAAATTCTTCCTGGTTCTCAAGAACGGTTATTGCAATAAGTTGGGTTATGTTCTGTACTGTAACATCAATAGGGGTTGCCAGTTCGTGCTTTTGAGTGCAGGATAATTTTCTGGACTTGTTTATTGCTGCAGATTCTGCATTCAAAAGGTTCTTCCATTGTGTCATGTAGGAAACCTGCGTCATTGGCGCACCATAAGTCTCCTCATCAAGTATTGCTTCACCTAAGTCACCTGCAATCTTGTTCAGAAAATCTGCAGAAAACGAGGGGGGTATAGGTTTTTTCAAGGCAAAATCAGAAAAGAGTGCCTGGTCAGCGCTAAGCGCATTCAAGTCAGATACTAATTTTCTAGAAACAACTGGACTTAGATCCATGCTCTCCCCTTACAGTAATAATCTAAGAAAAAAGAATAAAAAGAAGTCCCTTGCAGGGGACTTAAATAAAGCTAGTTGGAGATATGCTTGAAAGGCCGCTGGTCAAACCAGACCCGAATGCAGCAATCATTGAATCCAATGCGCCTTTGATGCTGAAGTTTGCAAGTTTTATTGTTGTGTATTTTGCTCCGCAACCTATTTCAAATTTCATTACAAGGTCTGCAACTTCTTCTG
>JAFGOX010000047.1 GCA_016926295.1 Candidatus Iainarchaeum sp. | reverse complement strand
TTAAGGTATGGGTTTGATTTACTTATACACGGGCGATGGCGAGGGCAAGAGCACATGCGCATTCGGCCATGCTCTGAGAGCAGTCGGTCACGGCCAGAAAGTGGTGGTAATCCAGTTCATGAAAGGCCGTAGTGAAATAGGAGAAGTCCTGTTTGAAAGCATCTCCCCTTCCCTTTACGAGATTCACCAGTTTGGAAACGAGGAGTTTGTTTTTGAGCCAACTGAAAAAGACATTCAGCTGGCGCAGCAGGGGCTTGAGTTTGCAAAAGAGAAATTAAGCGAAGAACCGTTTATCCTCATTCTTGACGAATTGAACGTTGTTCTGTCAAAAGGGCTTCTTGAATTGGATGAAGTAATAAAACTGCTGAAGGGTATCCCTGAGAAAACGAATATAATCATAACAGGAAGAAATGCGCCGAAGAAACTTATTGAGATTGCAGACCTTGTTACTGAAATGAGGGAAATAAAGCACCCTTACAGCTTGGGAAAACAGGCAGAAGAAGGAATGGACTTTTAATTTGCCCGGATGAACTTGCAGTCAGGGGTTACTTCGACAAAATGTTTCGCCTTTCCGCTCACATATGCGCTGCACTGGTTTTCAGGCCAGTCATCCATTTCCGCTCTCGGGTTGTGTGCAATATCGCAGACCCATCCCGGTGCAATATCGTTTGAGAGGCACGGCCCCTCTGCTTTGCTGTAGTTGACTGTCTTGCAAAGCAGCATGCAGGCATCTTTTGCCTCTTCAGTTATCCCATCAGTTGCATTATTGCTTGTCTGGAACCCGTACATGAAAAATAAGACCAGTAAAATTATTGCTACGATGACTGCACAGCTCCATTTTGAATCCTGCATGGATTTATAGACAACGTTATATATTTAAATCTTCATTAACTGGATTTACTAAGAGGTCGGGTTTATGAGTAAAAATAAAATGAAATTTAAATTTGATAAAAACATGATGATTTTGGTTGCTGTCGTAGCCATAGTAATTGTTTCGGCAGCAGCGCTAATGATGTTGCAGGCCCCGGTTGTCGCATCTGACAATTTAGGCAACGACAACATAGTTATACCTTCAGACGAAGGCACAAGTGACGATTCAACATACGTGGATTCAGGATCGGCCCTGGTTATTCCAGGAAAGATTGAGCTGATTGATGTTGTTGAGAGAAGTATTCTGGTTTCCGGAAATGGATATTCAGATGAGAAGATAAATTCCGTCACTTTGAACGGTTTCGCATACGGCTGTGACAATGTTTCTGTTCCAAAAGACGGGACAGCAATTCTCACAAAGTACAACTGCCCGGGAATTGACTACACAGGCATAGTTCTTGAAGGTGCATTGCCGGCAATGGTTGTTTCCGGAACAAACGGGTTCTTTGCAGAAGCAGGGACATCAACACCAGTAAACTACGCCGGGGATTTTGCAAATGACATTATACCGAAGAGTGCTATAAGGGGTGCAATACTTGATGTAAACCACAGGACAAACCAGGTTAAGGTAAAATCACTTTTGAACGAGTATGTGGAGATACAGAGTGTTGAAGTTGCAGGCGTTGGAACTTTCACTTGTACAAGGCCTTATCTGCAGCCGAGGAACCAGATAGAACTTACCGTAGTTACCTGCCCGGGACTTAATGTGAGCGGCGGAGCAACAAGCGGTTACAAAGTACTGACAGTGAAAGGAACAAACAACTTCCTTGCAATGTCAGCATATGAGTTAGAGCAGTAAGCTCTTTCTTTTTTCTTTTTTATGGGGGGATTAAATGGAGATTAAAACAATTTTGGTTGACGCGAACGGAAAAGTCAGAGACGATTTTTCAAAAGAGGAGCAGATAACGCTTTTGTTTGAAACAATAATTTTCAGCGGTCCCTGCAATTTCTATCCTGATTTTCAGCAGATGGGAATAGAGCCGTTTGAAAGACTTGCATCTTTGCACGAAAGGGATGTCTACGACCTTTATTTTGATGATGAATCACTTCAGAATGAAGAATCAATCATTTTTGACATTTCTGATTTCCAGACTATTTCAGATGGAAACCTAGTTGCATTTGACGAGGAATTCAGAATGTTTGACTCAGGGGAAATAAAAGAGTTTTCAGATCCCTATATGACAATAATCCATGAAACCGAACAGGAAATCCTTAACGCGCACAATAAGGCAGTGGAATCTGCAGACAAGGCAATTCAGGAGACATTTGAAATGGTTTGCCGCGAATCTTTTCTGGAGAAATGCATGCCAACATTTGATTTGGAGTCTAGCCCCCAAAAGAAGCTTCCTGAACTAAGGGCATACCGTGCTTTTTATCAAAAGAAGAAGTAATATCCTGAACCCCCTTATTATCCTCTTTTGTGCTAGCCTGGCTGGAACTTTAGTGCATAAGTCCCCCAATAACCGTCTTTTTCTCTATCCTAAAGGGTGATTTTCGTTGTGTTTTACCCCTTTCCCCACAATTAAAAGCACTTACCAGGCCGGATTTAGGCATCTTTCAAGGCTGTTTAAAGGGCACATTATTGCTCAAAAACCCGTCTTAGCAATAGGCTAGGCCAAAAGCGGAAAAGATAAAAGCTTTAAGAATATTAAGAAATATAATTCCAAGGGAAGGGCAAAAGAGGTTAAATAAATGAGAATAGTTTTCTCACCACATCTGGACGATGCATTTATTTCCCTGGGCGGGGCAATGCTTGCATGGAAAGAGAAAAAAGAAGATGTAGGTGTGGTTTACGTTTTCTCAATTACAAACTGGATGAAAGGAAAGCCCGATAAGAATCCTGAAACAGTAACCGCGATTATTAAAGATGAAGTTTCAAAGAATCTGGATGCAACAGGAATCGGCGCGCAGATGCTTGATATTCCGGAGATAATGATTCGCTCTCCAAGCACAAAAGAAAGGCATGGAGAAAAAGCAAGAGTTGACATTGTTGCAGAAGCAGAGATATTTGACTTTTTGGAAGAAGTAATTATGCAGATTGTTGAGCAGGGCGGAGGAAAAGACCAGTTGTATTTCCCGTTGGGAATAGGAAACCACATTGACCACATAATACTTCGCGCAGTCGCGATTGATTTGGTGAATTCAGGAAAGCTTGACAAGAAAAATGTTTTCTTCTATGACGATTTGCCTTTTTATCCGGAGCATCCGACGCCTGGAGACATAATTATTGACCAGAGACTCACTTCTGAACTAATTGACATCAAGAAACAGCTCAAGAAAAAAATCGAATTGATTTCAGGTTACAAAAACCTTTCTTCTGCAAACCCCAAACTCCTTGAGGAATG
This sequence comes from Candidatus Iainarchaeum sp., assembly GCA_016926295.1. Lineage (GTDB taxonomy): Archaea > Iainarchaeota > Iainarchaeia > JAFGOX01 > JAFGOX01 > JAFGOX01. The sequence goes on along the minus strand of JAFGOX010000047.1, from coordinate 8,960 downwards.
CGCCAAGAGCTACGTTGATAAAGGCTGCAACGAGCGCGTATGGAAGTACAAATAACACGTGCCTTTTTATTCGAACTTGTTCTTATTTTAATTGAGAAATGATGACGCCTATCGTTTCCTGACGCACGGATGAAGATTGATGGGCGTTCCTGATCTCATTTCATAAACTCATCAACTATTTTGTCTACTTTTGCGAACATTTCCGGAATCGGGCAACTGCTGTCAACAACTGCGTCGGCTTTCTTGATTACTTTTTCTAATCCGTATGACTTGTTGTCATGCTTGTCCCTGTCTTTCACTCTTTTCAGAGAAGTTTCAAAATCAATCCCCAATAAATTTGCATCCCTTTCTGCTCTTGCTTCTGCAGGGGCGTCTAAGAAAATAAGTATGAACCTTTCTGCTTTTTTCTTTGCAAACTGAATATCATTCAAGCTTCTGAATCCGGATATGACCACTTTTTCTTTTTCCCCGATAAGCTCAAACAGTTTTTTCGGCATTACATCTTTTCCGAATTCCTTAATCCATTCATCGCTTAGTTTGTACATTTCCTCTTTTGTCACAGGTCTTCCCATTTTTTTAAGAGACTCTGCAAGCATGTCTGAAAAAGTAAACTTGGCGAATCCGTATTTCTCTGCTATGTGTTCTGCAACAGTGTCTTTTCCGGTTCTTGCTCTTCCGGTCAGTCCGATTACCATCATTTGAATTCAACTCCCGCCGGGCAATGGTCTGAGCCCATCACATCAGATAATATGAATGCATTTTTTATGTTTTTTGAAAGTTTCTTTGAGACAAGGACATAATCAATACGCCAGCCGATATTCCTTTTGCGCGCGTTCATGCGGTAGGACCACCATGTATAATGACCATTTCCTTTTGTAAACATTCTGAACGTGTCAACAAAGCCAGAATCAATGAGCTTGTCCATCTTGGCTCTTTCTTCTGGCCTGAATCCAGGGTTCTCAACATTGTCTTTTGGCCTTGCCAGGTCAATTTCCCTATGCGCTATATTGTAATCTCCGCACAATATTATTGGCTTTTTCTTCTCAAGTGATTTCAGATATTTTATCAGAACATCCATGAACTCTACTTTAAATTCAAGGCGTGACAAATCATGCCGGCTATGCGGCGCATAAATATTAACCAAAAAATAATTCTTGAACTCAAGGGTTATTATTCTGCCTTCGTCGTCAAACTTTCCGCCGTCCATTTTGTAACTCACATTAACGGGTTTTTCTTTTGTGAAAACTGCGGTCCCGCTGTATCCCCTCTTTTTGGCAAAGCCCCAGTATTTGTAATATTCAGAATGGTCTTTCAGCTCCTTTGGAATCTGCTCCTCCTGAAGCTTTGTTTCCTGCAGGCAGAGAATATCAGGAGAATATTTCTCCATCCATTTGAGGAATCCTTTGGAGTAAGCTGCCCTTAACCCATTCACATTCCATGTCACTATTTTCATCTATATGCTTTAATTCATTAAGAATTTAAAGACTAATGGCTTAGTTGTTTGACTTCAAGGTGAGGCTATGGATGTGACAGATAAGAATTTTCAAGAAGAAGTGTTAGAGAAATCAAAAGAGCTTCCTGTAGTGGTTGATTTCTGGGCGCCGTGGTGCGGGCCCTGTTTGTATTTAGGCCCGATAATCGAAAAAGTTGCTGAGGAATACAATGGGAAAATTATTCTTGTAAAGGTAAATGTTGATGAGAGCCAGCTTATTGCAGGAAAATATAGGATAATGGGAATTCCGACAGTGATAATGTTTAAGAATGGGGTAAAAGTCGCCTCGTTTTCAGGAGCAATCCCTGAAGATGAAGTAAAAAAATGGCTTGAGAATAATTTGTAGGTGGCACAATGGTTTTTGAACATGCAGAAAAAATGATTGATAATGTTTCCAAGAAATTGCCAATTACAGAAGAGGCATTAAGGCTTCTTTTATCCCACAAACAAGTGAGTAGGGGGCTCATTAAGCTGGACGGAAAGCAGTTTACTGCATGGAGGGCTATTCACAATGATGCACTTGGTCCCGGAAAAGGCGGAATAAGGTATCATGAGGATGTTTCAGAGGATGAGGTCAAAGCACTTTCATTCTGGATGAGCATAAAGAACGCCCTTGTTGGTTTGCCCTTTGGTGGGGCAAAAGGAGGAATAAAAATAAATCCGAAAGAGCACACGCAGAATGTTCTGGAGATTGTGTCAAGGGAATACATAAATCTCTTTGCTGAATTCATCGGGCCGGACAAGGACATTCCTGCACCTGATGTCAACACAGACTCAGTAATAATGGGGTACATGCTTGACCAGTATGAGAAAAATGTTGGTTATCACGCGCCTGCGGCAATAACTGCAAAGCCAATTGAATTAGGTGGAATTGCATTGAGAAATGGTGCGACTGCATATGGCGGTTTTGTAGTGTTTAAGGAATTCATAAAACGAATTAAACTGAAGAATCCGACAGTTGCTATTCAGGGTTTCGGAAAAGTAGGTCTGAACATGGCTACATTATTGCATAATGCAGGTTTCAAGGTTGTTGCAGTAAGTGACAGTGGCGGAGGAATAAAATCCGATAACGGAATTGACATTCCGAAAGTGATAAAAGTAAAAAAAGAAAAAGGCTCGGTAACCCAGATGCAGGGCATTGAAATAGTATCAAATGAGGATTTGCTATGCCTTCCTGCAGACATATTAATTCCTGCAGCGCTTGAAAATCAGATTACCAAAGCAAATGCAAACAATATTTGCACAAATTATATTCTTGAGCTTGCAAACGGTCCGGTAACTCCGGAAGCAGATGAGATACTTTACAGCAAAGGCGTAATTTCTGTTCCGGACATTCTTGCAAATGCAGGGGGCGTTTCAGCAAGTTATATGGAATGGGTCAACAGCAAGGCAGGGGGAATATTCGAAGAGGAAACACTAAGGCTTAAGTTAGACAAGATAATGATTGATGCATTCAACAAGGTCTATGATTACTGGTTCAAGAATCAGGACATAGATATGAAAACTGCAGCGTATGTAATTGCAGTGAAACGAATTCTTGACGCAGAAAAAGCAAGAGGCCGAATTTAGGTGCAGGGGGCCGGATTCGAACCGGCGAACACACAAAGTGACAGGATCTTAAGTCCTGCGCGTTTGGCCAGACTTCGCTACCCCTGCTAAACAGTAATAATTAGTTAGAAACTAATCTTTAAAAAGCGCAGCGGGAGGGATTTGAACCCCCATGGACCAAGGCCCACCAGCTCTCAAGGCTGGCGCAATACCAGGTTATGCGACCGCTGCAAAAAAAGATATTAAAATAAGAACACATAAGATTTAAATATGCTCTATGCGTTGTAATCTAGATGCTTATGAAAAGAATTCTCGCCATCTTTATTCTCGCATTATTTTTAGTAACGCTTGTTTATGCTGCTCCCAACTGGGAGAAATTCAACAAAGAACCGACTCATAAGACTTATGAGGCAACCGGTGCAATGCCCATTGGAAACTATGACTGGAATTATTCAGTAACCAATAACAGACAGATATGGTCTTCTGCAGCCATGAATGCAGGAGTCAATGTTGGTGGCGGGGTTAAGGATATTCTTGTTTTCGGAGATGATGGCGGAAACTTCTGGATGCTTAATGCAGCCACAGGAGCATTAGTTGGCAGCACAGGAACTGCGAATGGTCAGAAACTAAGGTCTTCTCCAGTTATAACAAAAGATATGATTAAAGTTCCTTACAGTCTGAGCGGGGTAATACCTGCGGATTATCAGATTTTCTTTGGAGATGATGCTGGTGTATTGAACTGCTTCCATGAGAATGGTCTTGCAACCTGTGTTCCTGGAAACGGAGGGGTATTTTACACTACCGGTGCAGCAATACGATCTTCCCCTTTGTATATTAGCCATGTTGAATTTATTTTTGAAAATAATCTTTCATTAGAGCCATCCCCTCCGAATCCGGGGCCTTGCGAAACAGCAGGGGTTTTCTTTGGATCAGACGATGGAAAAGTGTATGCGCTTGATGCAAAATACGACAAGTGTGAAACCCTCGCTCCTGGAACGCCTTTAATGTGGTCCTTTGACACAACGGCGCCAGTAAGGTCATCGCCGATGCACGGACAAAACCTTGATTTGAAAGTATTCAATTACACAACAATGCAGTTTGAGCATAAGGTAAATACTAGTGCAATTTTTGTCGGGAGCGATTCAGGAACCTTGTATTCATTCTTGCCATGGGGTCTTGATACGTTAATGCCGCCAGGAGGGACTGTTGCGGTTTGGGGAACTACTTTGAACACTGAAAGCCCCGCTCCGATAAGGTCTTCTCCGGCGTTATCAGCAAAAACGTATAGCGCCTTAATACGTGACATTCCGGGTTTCCCGGACGGCAAAATAGTAGATACAAAGCACATTTATGTCGGCTCTGACGACAGCAAATTCTATGGAATAAATGCAGTTGACGGTTCAATTGCGTGGAGTAGAGCTGTTGGCGGTCCTATACGTTCGTCTGCAGCTGTTCTTGACCACAGCCCGGGTTATGAATTTGTTTACATCGGCTCTGACGACGGAAAAGTGTATAATTTTGAAGGCTCAAGCGGAACAAAAGTCTGGGAGTATGACACAGGAAGCAAAATAAGGTCATCTCCGGTAGTAAGTCCGAAAGGCGACGGTGATTATCTTGTTTACTTTACAACCTGCGATGGCTGGCTTTACGCAATCAGGCAGGATGGAGTAGTTCCGGCAGAAAGAGGTATTGTATGGAAACTAAAACTTGATACTGGCTCTTACACATGCGATAATGACAGTGAGTTTAGGGCGTCTCCAGTATTATACGGCGGTGATGCATTTGTCGGAACCCCTGATGGAAAGTTCATGGATATAAAAAGCACAGCTCCAGACTTAACAATGTCTGCCTTTGTTTTACCCGGTGGAAATGTTTATGAAGGTGCGACAGCGCCATTCGCTGTGGTAATCAACAACTCTGCCACTGCAACAGATAGCGCTCCGGCGGGCACTCAATTTGGAATATACAAGCAGGGCTCATCATCTCCTATTCTGCCTTTGCAGTCTACTGCAGGGGCTCTGGCAATAGGCGCTTCAGCACCGGGTCTATTTACATGGAATACAACCGGGCAAGCAGGGACCCACACACTTTGCGCAACTGCAGACCCCAATAATGGAATAACTGAGTTGAATGAAACAAATAATGCTAACTGTAAATCCTTTACTGTTTACCAGACAGTCAATGCAGAGGCAGATGGGCCATATTCAGGCTCTATAGGGAACCCTATAAACTTTGACGGAACTGCTTCAACAGGAACCGGGCTAACTTATTCATGGGATTTTGGTGACGGAACCGCAGCCGGAACGGGTGCAACACCAACGCACACTTACACGACAGTAGGGACGTATACTGCTACTTTGACTGTTACAGATAGTGTTGGGGGGACCGATAGCGACACTGCCACGGTTTCAATAAGCGAAACCCCGAATGTCGCGCCAACTGCAAACGCAGGTGCTGACAAAACAGGCAATGTTGGAGAGGTTTTAACTTTCAGTGGGTCAGGAACTGATACCGACGGAACAATTGCAAAGTATGAGTGGGACTTTGAAAATGACGGAACTTATGATTATAATTCAACCAGCACGGGTGCAACAACGCATGCATATAACACTGCAGGAACTTACACTGCAAAGCTCAGGGTAACTGATGACGATGGTGCAACAGCAACTGACACAATACAGGTTGTAATTTCAGCTGTTGTAAATGCGCCAACAGTAAGAATATCAAGCCCGTCTAATAATGCGACAGTCAGCGGTACTTTGACAATAACCGGAACAGCAAGCGATGATGTTTCTGTTTTGGGCGTTCAGGTTTCAGTGACCGGCGCGTGGCTGGCTGCGAACGGTGCGACAAGCTGGAACTATGCATGGGACACAACAAAAGTCTATGACGGTGGATACACAATACGCGCAAGGTCCTTTGACGGAACTTATTATTCATCAATGTCTTCAGTCAGCGTTACAGTGAATAATGGCAATGCTCCGCCGGCAGGAGGCAGTGGCGGATTGGACGGACTTGATGGAACAGGGGGAACAGATGGAGATGGCACAACAGATGGCGGTACGGGCCCAACAGCAGGAACCGGAAATAAGCCGCCGGTTGCAAGAGCAGGGAGCGATATTATGGGCATTACGGGGGAAGAGGTTGTTTTCCCGACTTACGGAACTGATTCCGATGGAACAATTGTTAAATATGAGTGGGACTTCACAGGGAACGGCAAATTTGACTGGTCATCATCAACCGCTCAACCCGTTGCTTACACGTATGACGAGCCAGGAACATATGTTGCAACTTTAAGAGTTACAGATGATAGTGGGGCAACAGATACAGATGCAATTATTGTTGTAATAACCGCTCCTGAAGGCACTGTTGTAGAAGGAGAGGAAACCGAAGAGGAACCGGGCGAGGAAATAGTTGTTGCTACAGCAGAGTTCAAATTCGAGGATTTGTATCCGTGGATTGGAGTAGCAATAATAATAATGGGTGTAGTCGCATTTATATTTTTAAAAGACAGGTTAAAATTAGGCGGCGCTAGTCCGACAGAGGCCTTCTATAATCCGCCTGAAACAAAAGGTTCCATAGGGCCGGCAGACGACTGGAGAAAATATTAGTTTACCGGTTTGTCTGTTTTTCTATCGTATCTTCTTCCGTCTTTTCCACGGTATGTATCAGTTTTTGGGTCATAACCATGTAATTTTCTTGGTTCTTTGTGCAATGGCGTTACTAGTCTTCCGCCTTGATCAACATATCCAAGCCCCTCAACAAAGCGTAATTTTCTGGGTTCATGCGGTTCGTATTTTTTAGTTTTAGAATTAAAAACTAGTTTTCTTGGTTCTCTGGGTTCAGGTTTTCCTGTTCGAGGATTTACTTTTCTTTCAGGTACCGGTTTGCTTGTTATAATAATTCTTGGTTTTTTAGATGCTGTTGGTTTAGATGGTATTATTTTTGGTTTGTTTGCATTTTTTGCAGCAACTTCTTGTTTTGTAAATTTAATTAATTCGGAAATATTTCTGAACCTCATTGGCTTTTTGGCTGCCATTAGTTAGTCCTTCCTGTCCTTGCTTTTCTGGATTTCATTGAACCTTTGACCCATGTTTGCCCAACTTTTTTTCTTGCTTCTTGTGCTATTGCCCTTTTTTCAGCAATGGACCTTGGGAGTTTCTCTCCTGGTTTTGGAGGCGCTCTTCCTTTTGGCCACAGTACCTTTCTTGGTTTCAACAGTTTTTTTGCTGCTATTTAATCACCTTTTCTTAAGTTTCCTTCCGCCTTTCATGACTCTTCCAACTGCGGGGGCCCCTTTTTGCTCTACTTCTCTCTGTTCCAGTTCTATTGTCATTTTGTGGGGTTCTCTTCCCATACCTTTTTCAAGTCCTTCAATGTATTGTCTTGCATACCTTGCATCCTTTTTTTCCTTTGCTATTCTTTGTTTTTGAGTTAATTTCGGTTTGGGTTTAGGTTTATCTTTTTTTTCAGCGGCTTTCACTCTTTGCATCATTCTTTTATGAGATGCCATAAGTTTCCTATCTTTAATATATGCCATTAATCATCACCGTTTTAATTTGCTCTTCAGAGCTTTTATTGACTTGTCCAGGTCCTCAATCTCATCTTCCTCTTTCTTCTTTTTCGGACCTTGTTTTAATGACGCTATCTCCTTTTTCAACTTTACGGTTTCCTTCTCGAGCTTGTCTATCTTCTTCGGGTCGACTTTTGTTTTCTCTTCCAGTTCTTTTACTGTATTTTCAAGCTCTTCAATGCGTTTTTCTATGAGTTCTGCATTTTCAGTGCCCTTAATATTGTCTATATGCTCCCTGTTTTCAGCCAGCCTGGTCTCTATCTGGTCTAGTTTCTCAGTTAGCATAGTCTCAACAGTGTTAATCCTTGTGGTTACTGCGGTTAATCGCCTTTCCACTCTTTTTGCCTCAAGTTCATCAGGTATTGGAGATGGTTCAAAAATAGGTTCTGGTTCTTTAATTGGCTCTTCGACCTTTGCATCAGCTACCCTTGCTATTAACTGGGCTGGAGAACCAGTAGCAAAGGATTCAGGTTCTTTGATTGTTATAATCGGGTCATTTGCAGCAATACTTGGTTTTTGGGGTTTTGCCCTTTTGCTTTTGGAAGGGTCAGTATACCATAATAAGCTATTTCCTGCCAGTAAAGCGCCGTTTATCATCAGAAACGTAGCAGTTATCGGATCCATACAATCTCCCTAGTATATATAATCAATTACAATATAAAAGTATATCTGCTTATTACTGTAATTCGCATTTTTTTTCCAGGTTGTACAACTTAATTGTGTTTTCATAAGTTTGGGCTTCCACATCGCTGGTTTTCTGTCCTAGAATCTGTGCAATTGCTTCACCTACTTGTGGAATCCATGACGGTTCTGCTGGCTTTCCTGAGAATTGCACAGGTCCGTCAGTTTCAAGTACCAGTTTCTCTAGGGGTATGTTCATTACCAGTTCGTTGAGGCTTTTGGAGTTAATTACTTTCGGCCCAACTGAAATGTAGTATTTTTTCCTTATTGCGCGGATTAGTTCATCTTTTGTGCCTTCAAACCAGTGCAAAAGCACGTTATCAAGCTCATATTTTTCCAGAATATTCAAAACACCTTCAACCGCACCCCTGGAATGCACTGCAATCGGCATGTCCAAAGCCTCGGCATATGCAAGGAAGTGCCTGAAAATAGACCTTTGTTGCCACTTAAGGGCTTCATCTTGCGTTATTGAATAGTCAAGTCCTATTTCGCCAAAACCAACAGCGCGGTCCCCATGTTTTCTCATCATCTCAAGGATTGGCTTAATCTCATTTTCTGTTTCGAGGGATGTCCTTTGCGGCGAAACCCCTGCCAAAAAGAAAACAGATTTGTATTTTGCCGCTAGATTCCGGTTCTCCACAGATGACGCAAAACCTACTGATGCGC
>JAFGOX010000004.1 GCA_016926295.1 Candidatus Iainarchaeum sp. | reverse complement strand
TTTTGTCCCATAATTATTTATATTACAAGTAGCTTCTCAAGGTATGGCGTCAATTTTGAAAGCGGTTTATATGAAAAGAGCTTCTTGGTCAAGAAAAGGCGACTTTGGGAGATTATTGATACTTGCAGGAAGCAAGCTTTACACCGGAAGTCCAGCACTGTCCGGTTTAGCCGCATTGCGCGCAGGTTGCGACTGGGTTACAATAGCCGCCCCTGAAAGGGCAGCAGACGCAATTGCCGCATATTCCCCTGATTTGATAACATATCCGCTGAAAGGAGATTTTATTTCAAAGAAGCATATTAATGAATTAGTGAAACTCTCAAAGGGTTTCGATTCAGTTCTAATTGGGCCGGGGCTGACGAGAAGCGCAGCAGTTCTGGATACGATAAACGAGCTTATTTCAAAAATAAGCAAGCCGACAGTAATAGACGATGATGCGATTTACGCAGTTGCAAAAAATAAATCCGTTTTAAGGCCCGACATGATTATAACCCCGCATTCAACTGAATTCAAAGTGCTTACCGGAAAAGCCCCGACAGTGAAAGACTCTGAAAGAAGTTTATTAGTCAAAGAGCAGTCCGCCAGATTAAAAGTAACTATTTTGCTGAAAGGACATAAAGATTTCATTGCAAGCGGAAAAGCCCTGTCGATGAATGTTGAAGGCAGCCCCATGATGACCTCTGCCGGTTGCGGCGATGTCTTGTCAGGAATCTGCGCGTCGCTTCTTGCAAGAGGTGAGGACCCCCACACTGCCGCGGTTGCAGCGTCAATAATAAACGGGCTTGCAGGAAAATTGGCAGCAAGAGATTTGGGAGAAAGCCTGATTGCTTCTGATTTGATAGATTATATCCCAAAGGCGATTAAGAAAAAGCTCAAATAGCGCCGAACCAGACAAGGATTAGCAAGGTTCCGACCCCGCCTATTCCAAACAGAAGTGTGACAACAATTGTTGGGACTATTATTTTTGCCAGATGTAACCATATGTCAGGGAACGCGAAGTAGATTACAACCAGAAGCGCAAGCCCGATAACTATGTTCTCGATTATTCTCTTGAAAAAAACCCAGAGTATTACTGCGACAACAACCAAGGCAAGCCCACCAATCAAAACGGGCCATGTGTTGAACAGTTCAGTAAGGCTTTTTCCTGCGGTTCCCACTGTATTGGCTGCCTTTCCCCCGATATCTATTACCTGTCCGACCTTGTTCAAGTCTGAGCTGCTTACATTGTTCAAGTCAACAGCAAGAATGAGATTAATGAGGAAAGAACTCAGGTTCATACTAAAAGGGTAGTAAAAACCATTTATATTCTTTATCACTCGTAGTTATGTTACAAAGGATTGATACAAAATGGTCTATTTCACTGAATTGCAAAAGCACATATCAAAATCTCTGTATTTCTCACCAAAGACTACAGAGGAGCTTAGGGATGAGTTTCAGGCGCCATTGCCGGAAATTTCCAAGGCCTTGGCAGGATTAATTAAGATCGGCTTTGTAGAGCAGAGGGGCCATCCGGCAAAATTCCACATAAAAGAGGAGTTTGCAAAGCAGATAAAGCCCAAGCCGGATGAAGAGTACGAGCTCACGGGGATAAAGGTCCATGCAGTGATTGAGACTGCGGCTTTTGTAGAGGATATGGTTAAACCATCGCTGGAGAAGCTTTTGGAGAAGATAAAGGAAGCCCCGAACTTTGTAATACATGATGCCCACATTTCAGATGTTGTTAAAGAGGGGGAAAGATTCTCCGCATTTCTGGATTTGACCCTTTCATCAATGGATTTCAGGTCATTGGTCGCATTCATATTCCTTTTCGGGCCATCTGTATTTGAAGTGCTTAGCCCTTCGAAAATAGAGATTGCTCTGCCAGAATTCCAGAACGGAATGCTTGACCTTTCTGAGTATGTACAGGCATATGTTCAGGAGATTCTGAACCGTTCAAACCGCCAGGAACTTGAGACGTTTAACAAGTCGCTGATGAACGTAAAAAAGGCCATAGAAGACGAATAATCCTAAAAAAACCATAAATTTAACGTTTTTAGGCAAAAAAGACCTGCCAGAACTGTTCTTGTGCGTAAAAACCCACACATGCCAACTATGGCAAAAAACAGGCCGTTAGAGGGGTGTTGAAAATCGCGAAAACCTTTATAAATAAAGGCATTTTCACGTCTAAAAGCGAAAACTATTTATATACAATTCAGTATTCATTTAACAATGATTAGCTAGAGTCAACCGTGACTAGCTAGACAGGACTCTCAATAAGATTTTATAGAAAGAAGAGGTGAAAAGATGAAAACACAGCTTTTCAGAAAATTAGCTGCAGTTGGTGTCGGTGCCGTAACAATCGCATCTGCATTCGCAGTAGGCGCAACAGCATCAGTACCATCAACATTGACCCCATCATTCTTTATGACTGATGGAACACCTAATGTCGCAGTAATTGTCGGTGGAAAATCATTACCATCCGACTCAGTTAATGCAGGTAACATTGGTGTAGCAATTGCAGCAAAAGCATACAAAAAAAGTACAGTAACCGTAACAGGTGGAACAGCAACAGCAGGAACCGCAGACGTAACTGGCGGTATCACACTGAACATCCCTGGTACAACCGTTTTGCCATCTGGCGTAGTAGGATTAGATACAGCAGACTCACACCTACACTTGGAACAAACAATTGACACTGTCAAGTCAACATTCTCAAACTCAGACTTCCCAAACATGTTGTCAACACAAGCATCATACTCTGATGCCGCAAACACAACATACAAATACGACGAGTACTTGACATTGCAAGCGCAAGGTATCGTAACCTACGGAAAGAACACCGATGCAGATCCAGACGAAGTTGGATTATTCACAAAATTACCACAAAACCAAAACATCTGGAAATATGAAGCAATCTTCGACTCACTTCCAAGTGCCGCATCATCAAACATGAAAGGTACAACATGGAAGATAATGGGAAGAGATTACTACATCTACGAATCAAGCAGCAGCTACATTTACATGCTTTCTGGAACTAACTCAGTTTCAGTATCAACAGGCGGCGCAAGCCAAACAGTAACTGTTGGTGGAAAGAGCTTCACCGTAACATTAAACGGTGTCGGTTCAAGACAGCAAGCAGGTAGCACAGCACTTGACTGGTATGCAACTGGTGTAATTACTGGCCCGAACGAATCCAAATCCATTGAAATGAGATCTGGAGACGTAGTCGAAATAGATGGTGTACGCTGGGCAGTAAAGACAGTTATCTCACTTGGCGGTGGAACTGGTACAACTACCTTCTACGCAGGTGCAGACAAAATCAGAATGGACATTACCACAACAACCGGTACAGCAATCAAGGTAAATGACACCACATCTGACGATGTCTACTCATTTGCAACAACAGGCAGTTACGGTTTCTACTACAAGCCAACCTACAACGTCTGGATACAAGCAGGCGAAGCACAACTTGACCCTATTTCAGAGCAATTCAACTTGAGTTTCTCTGGATACAAGTCAGGAAACACAACAACTGTAAAAATCCAGCCATCTGGAACACAAGTCAAACTGGACTACTACCAGTATGACGGCAAACACGTAAGCACACAAATACTTGGTATTGGTTATGGCTCAAACACATACAACATGACATACGAAATCAACGATGAACCATTGTTCGTAACTGATGGTACAAACAGTGACTGGTGTGATGACAACGTTACAATCGACCAAAACAGCACACCAGGATGGGTCGGTATGACTTTGAACGACTGGTTCCTTGGTAAAATTAACGCAGCAGGATACAACCCATTAGTACAGATTACCAAGATTAACCACACATCAAACGACTTGTCTGTAAGACCATATGGTGGCGACTCAGTTGATGCAACATGGGACTCAACAAACACAAAGTGGACTGCAACAATCGGTAACACTGCTTACACTTTCTACAAGTTAAGCACTGACCAAGTAAGCATTGCAGACAGCGACATCATAAACACAATCAGACTGCAATACGGCGGTTCAATTGTACTTCCAGACTACTATGATGCAGTAATTGACAACAGCACAACAACCGGCACAATTGGTGTATACGAAGACTACTATGACGCAACCTACACAAGCTCAAGCAACTACGACAGCCTTTTCAGTACAACATTGACAGACAACCACAGCACCACCGCAAGCGATGTTGACTATGGAATAGGTTCAGTCACACAAACAGACCGCGGAGCAAGTGCCAACTGGAGTACTGCAATCACAGACCCAGACAACAGCTACAAGAAGACTTTCATGTCAACTTTCGGTTCAACCGGTGAATACAACACTGACTCTGACACATGGGAACTTACTATCCCAGAATCAGAATCATACGCACAATTGTACTTAGTCCCAGTAGGCTCAAGCGCAACTGGCTCAATAAGTGCAAGCTCAGTAACCGTTGACGAAACAACCACTGTTGGAAGCGACCTTGGTGGCGGAATTAGCGTAACTGGAAACACATTAGCCGCAGACGCAGCCGGCGCAACATGCAGTGGCGGAACAGCAACTGCAAAAGAACCAACCAACGTAGGTACACTTGTTTTCTTAGACTCAAGTGCACCAGCAGGCAACTTAGTAGTTGTCGGTGGATGGATGGTTAACAGTGCAGCAAGCGACATGGGCCTTACCGCAGACCTTAAAGCCCGCGGAGACAGTGTCATCAAGCTTGCCGGCAACAAAGTTGCAGTAGCAGGTTACACCGCAGCAGACACAACATACGCAGCCAACCAACTTATCAGCTGGATCAACAGCAACTTGTAAGTGTTGTAGGTTAGGAAGCAATAGCTTCCACCTTCTCTTTTTTTATTTTTTTAACTCGTATCAAAGGGGAGCATTTTTATTGATTTGGTTCAAGTAATAAGTAGGGATAAAATGAACAAGCTTCTTGTGTTGAGTTTTTTGATTGTGGTCGTAATTGCAGCGACTAGCATGTACTTCCTTTTTTTCGTGGACCCTTATGAAAACTATAATTATATTTACCGGGAAAAGGGCGCAGTTTTTGTTTCAAATGAAGCCCCTCCTGTGGATTTGATTCACTCTTACCAGGACAAACCGCGTTTTATAATCATCACAAGGGTTGACGACACAGAATACATGCCCTATATTGCGCAGGTATTGGTTACTCTGGCCCCTGTTGCAACAGCGAATGAAAAAAATGCAATAATTGTAAGCGAATTGTATGAAGGAAATGAAATGGTTTCATGCAGCACAAATAGGGGCAATGTGACTGTTGTGGATACATTAACCGGAGAAGAGTGTAGGGATTACCTTGATGACTTTGGAGAGGACACCGTAAGGATAATATTTGATATCCCGAATAAAATGAGCAATGACATTGTGGTTTACGTAAGCCCAAATGAGCTAAGGGCAGTGTTGAGGCAGTATGAAGAAATGCCCGAGTTCGCAAAGTTCGTTTCAAGCGCGATATTCGAGAACACAGAAGAGGTCCTGAAGAAGATGAACGAGCTTGCAGCGCATATTGGCTCAGCCCAAATCCAATAGGGTTTTAATTTGAAGTGTGATTTCTGCTTATGGACTGGCGTTATATAAAAACAGGTATTTTTCTTCTTGCAGTATTGTTTTTCATAGTCGGTCTTGGCGCAGTTACCGGTGCGTACGAACTCCTTGTCCACACAAACATATCATACTTTTTGCTGGCAGTTCTGCTTTACTTGGCAAGCGTGTTTGTCTGGATATTCAGCTGGATGTATGTCATGAAGCTTGAGTCTCCGCAGGTCAGCAACAAAGGCCTTTTGGGAATAGGTTTTGGCTCGGTCTGCGGTGCGATAACCCCTTTGCAGATTGGCTCTGATGCGATGAGGGTTTTGTTCGCGAAGAAATTATTCAATATAGATTCAAAGAAAACCCTTGGGGCGTGCCTTTTCGCCAAAGGACTAAAATTCGGGGTTCTGGCCGCATTCTCTATATTAGTACTTGTCTGGCTACTGTTCACAACGAAACTCAGCATATTTGCGATAATGAGCCTTGTTTTCGGCTTTCTTGTAATCATTTTGGCAGTGCTTTTCTTCTTAGGCCCTGCAGAACGAAGCGTTGGAAACAAGCTGGCGAGGTTCTTCCATTTCCTTTCCAGGAAGATAAAGAAACTTGCATGGCTCAGGGATTTCTTCAATGACTATTCGCTTGCATTCTCAAAGATAACGTCACTTGATTTCTTTTTTGTTTTTGTATTGACTTTAATTTCATGGTTCGCGGAATTTTTTGCAATTGTTCTGTCTTTCATGAGCGTCGGAATCGAGCTTCCCTTGCTTTCATTTTTTGTCCTGGTTATTGTGATTGGAATTTTAGAAAAGGTGCCGATTGTCCCAAGGGGAATAGGTCTGGTCGAGTTTGCGGGATACATTCTGCTTGCTTCTCCTATTCTTGTAGGAACATCAATAGGGATTTCACAAATAGGCGCAGCCCTTGTTGTATTTGATATTGTGAGGCTATTCATACCATCGGCGATAAGCTTCTTCTACGCAATATTCTTTATGGAAAAATTAGGCAAAAAGGGAATATAGAATCAGAACAAATATTGTGTTGGCCCCGACTATATACCAGATTGTTCTTGCAATCTTTCCCTCATTCATCGGACCGAAAATTTTTATCATCGCCTTTGTGAAATCAAGTCTTTCCTTTTTGTCAGGGTATTTCGGAATCTCTAGCTTGTCTGTTTTCTCATTGTAGTAATAGGGCCTTATTCCCAAATCGTACTGGACTTTTCCCTTGATATTGTGCTTTCCTTCTTTCATGAACTTCTTCTGGCTTATATCATCCCTATTTGAGAGCTGTTTTATCAGCGAGTCGGCCATATGCGGTATGAACAGCAAAGTAATCCAAAGCATGTTGTTTGTGAATATTCCTATTGTTGCCAGAGAGACGCCTGCAACAAACGGGAAAGTGTCTCCAGGGAAAATGCTTGCAGGATACATGTACATCAATGCAAACGCCAAAACCATTCCGAGATGCGCTAATGACAAAGCCAAGAAAGGTGTGTTCCATGTTATTACAACCAGGCCCATTGCGAGTATTGCCGTGCTTCCCCCGTTCCAGCCGTTAATTCCGCCAAAAGTATTTTCAAAGCTTACCATTCCGGCTACAAACAAAGCAGTCATTGGCATCCATAGCCACCATGAGTCGATTGTCTCAGTTAAAACTGCGATTGGCTGTCCAAAAAAGATTGCAAATAATGAACAAGTTATTGCTATAACCAAAAAGCGCGGTTTGAATCCGACCCTTTGCCTTTCCTTTCTTCCCAAATCGTCAATGAATCCCACGCCGCCGATTGCAGCAATCATTGCAAGCCAAATGAAGACAAGCGCGCCGACAATTCCAAAATAGAACATGATAAATCCCATTAGTAGTAATGGGAGCCATGAAATCATTCCGCCAGTAGGAACCCATATTTCTCCTTTCTTGAACCAGTCCAGGTCAACCCATTTAAGTTTCCTCATAATCGGCATTGAAAACCAGAATATGTTTAAGGAAATCAGGAATGCCGTCAAGAAAATGAATAATTCGCCAATCAAACCCATTCACCTGTAATTGCCTTAGTGACAAGTGTTGCGTAAGAACCCTTTTCAAGCCAGAAAGTTATTGTAGCCTTGTTGAATCCCTGGTTCGTTTCGTCTTCACTAATATTTTCTACTTTAAAATCATTAACGGTCATAAAAAGCTTTCTTTTCAGGCCTTCAGAGCCGAATTCCGGCATTTTTCCTATTTTAAAATCCTCAAATGTAATTCCTGATTTCTTCATCACTTTTCTTTCTATTTTACCTAGCTTTCCTCCGCTGTACTCTGATTTATATCCTGGAATAATTGCTTCTACATCATAATTTATGTCTGTCTTCAGATATTCGCTGAGAATCTGGTTGAACAGATATGCCTGGTAAGCGTGAATGAACATTTTTGTCAGTTTCCTCGGAAGTTTTCTCAATGCGCCCCCGTAATCCCTGTAATTTTCGGACAAGTGGTGAAGTAAGGTAAGCTCATGCTTCAGTTGTGTCGGGCATATTTTAATTGCTTCCTTGTAATCCTGGTCTTCCAGTAGCGCTTTCATCTTGTTTCTCGCTTCCTGTATTTCAGGCATTTCATTTTCAGATGTTTCTGCAATGTAGTCAAGTACTGCGGCCTTCAAATTCCCGGTTATAATCTTTCTCCCTACTTCATGGGTTATCGCTCTTCCACTGCCGAATCTTTGCGGACCGAAAAAATTAGGAAGCAAGTTTAAATTAAATTCTATTTTCCTTTCTTTCGGGATTTTCCTTATTGTTATCTTGAATAGATTTCCTTTCAAATCGCCCAGTTTGATTCTTTCATTTGAATATTCCAAAGGGTAGAGATAAATATCCTTGATTTTCATCTGCTTAAGCTTTTCCAAATCAGGCTCCCAGATTGAAATTCTTTGAGAAGTTAATGCATACTTGTCCTTTGTCCCTGCATATCCTATTCTTGCTTCCCCGAATCCAAGTTGCTTTGAAAGTTTCTTGATTGCAAAAAGAGTATCCCATTTTTCTTTCACTAGTTTCAGAATGAGCTGATCGCCCCTTCCAGAAATATTATCCCAATTAGCTTTATCAGTTTCTATTTCCAAAACATTTCCATTCAGGTCTATTTCTTCAACAATGAAATCTTTCGGCCTTTTTTTTATTTCTCCGCCTATACCTTTTGGATTCCAGTCAATTCCGATCATCTTTATCTAAGCTTATACCTCAAAATCGCGCCGATTCCGCCAAAGCCGTCAAGAAACTGCTTCCCCTCGTCGGTTTCCGCAGAAACGGTCTCTATTTTTGTCCCGCTTTCTTCTGCAAGTTTTTCAAGATGGTCTGCATATTCCCACTCATGCACTATCTTCCATTCCCCGCCGCAAGGGCACAGTTTGGGAAGTTTTGATTTGTTTTTTGAAGTTATTTCCTTTTCTGTTCCACAGGATTCGCATTTCAGCTTGTAAACAATCCACGGTAAAATTTCTGAAATAATAAGGGTTTCTACTTGGCCGTTTTTCAAAGCCTCTTCAACTTCATGGGGGCCATAAACCGCCATTCCGTTTGTCTTCATTGCCTCCTGCAAAAAGTTTCCAAGAAGCTTTTTCTCCTGGGTTATTTCCGCGCCCTCGATTATCTCATCGGCTTTCCCCAGAACCTCGCGTATTCCATTCTCATCAGTGTAGCCCGTGTTTACAAAGCCGATTATCTTTGCTCTCAATTCAGGATTTATCATTTCCGAGTTTATCCATTCCTCTTTTGTATATCCCGGCCCGCCGATAATTATTCCAGTCAATTCATTTTTCATCGGAAAAAATATTTCATTCATTTTCTCAGACATTTTCTTGTACCATGCATGCGTTTCCAAATCCCTAATTCTCTGGAAACGTGGTGCTGACTGCCCCCCCGCCCTTGTCTTTCCAGGAATTGTCGAGTGTGATTTATAAATAACGCGGTATCCTTTTCCATGAAGAAGTGCAATTGTTCCTTCTGTCTTGTCAATAACCGCAATGGCATATTTTTCCTTTGACTCAAGATGCTCAAGCAGCGGCTGAAGATAGAATTCAGAATCGCACCTGTATATTCTGCTTGTGACAGGTTCTGGCGGAACAATTGTGTACAGTTCTATTTTTTCACCGCCCGCATCCCTTTCCAGTGTTCCGGAAAAGATTGCGATTCCATTTTCAGGTATTTTGTAATCAGTTGTCTTAATCCAGTTGATTATTCTATTCAATGCACCCTGGACTGCCTTTCTTGTCCTTGCGCTTTTTATGTTTCCTGCCTGACCAACCTCAGTGGTAAGCTGGTTCATAATATCGCTTCTTGGATATTTTGGCGGAATGTACAGACTAATTAATTCTGTACCCTGTCCTTGCATTTCCGACAAGTGCTTCAGTATTTTTTTTAATTTTGTTTTAGACATTGATTCAGACATAATCAGTATGCACCTCCTTAATTCTACTCTAAACGTTTATATTCTGGTTGG
>JAFGOX010000046.1 GCA_016926295.1 Candidatus Iainarchaeum sp. | reverse complement strand
TCAGGGGTAAGAAAATGGATGACAGTAAATACATCGGAAAAATTGATTCGATTTTAATAGACGAGAAAAGCGTGAAGAATTACTCATTCAGGGCCTTATTCACATCTGAGAACTTCATACCGCAAAGCCAGTACACAAATGAGGCTGCAATAGGTTATATAAAAAACGGGTTGAAAGAAGGGCACGATATTCTGCTAATTCCGGAATACAAAAAGGTCACATTCGCGCACATGAGGGTCAACAGGGAAAAGCTGGAAAAGGCCCAGAACTTCAGGGAAATGACCGAACAGGTGACAATAGACCCCATAGGCCTGATGCAGGAACTTGGATTTAGGGAAAGAGACGAGCACTCAGTCATGCTTGACAGCACGCGAAGGGATGCACTTGACAAACTAATCAATGACTACAGAGAGTATCCTGACCGGTTGAGGTTCCTGGTAGTAGTAAACAAGAAGATTTACGTTGTCACTTTCTAAACAGGAATCTTTCCGCTTTTTATCAATTCTATAAATGCCCTAGTTGCAAATGTGACAAAGAAAACATAAACCTGCGGATTGAACATTACTTTCAGTATCAGGGCAGTAGTCGCTAATGCTAATAATACCAACATTGAAAGATGTGAGCCTTTTTTTCTGTATTTTTCTGGCAATGCGGCAGGTGCCAAGATACCGATAACACCAATAAGCCCATTATTCAGACGCATCATCGTTGTGGCAGTGTAAGGATACATGTCAAAAAAGTCTACTGTAATCTCAGGAATGAAAAATCCAACTAAGAAACCCAAAACAACATGAACCCATACATTATCAAGATATTTCATTGCGCCCATTCTATCCCTTCTTCTTAAACTGGAAAGGATTTGTTATGGGTCCAAATCCGGGTATTCCGTCACTTACTCCTATGTAATCAAGCAGGATATGACTCATGTATGCAATAATAAAGGTAAGCACAGTCGGCGCCAACCAAAGATAAAAGAAAAAGGTTGTTACTCCAAAAATTGCAAACAGCGACCACGAGTGCCAGAACGTGTGCGTATGCAGATGTTTCTCATCCCTGACCATATGCTCAAATACATTCGGAGCCATTTGGCCCAAGATTCCTAATAAACCTAAAGTGAATCTATATTCAAAACTCACATTAACTACTGCATCCATTGCCTCTACTAAAAAACCTGGCAAAAGAAACCCTATCAGGAACCCGAATGCAATGTGCTGCCATAATTCCATACACTAAAATAAGGAAGTTTAGAAATAAAAAACTACCATTTTCCATAGTGGGTTATTTCTTCAAGCTCTTTCCTGCATGCGTGGCTGTCATCCACTTTGGATATGTAGCCAAAGCCCAAAACAGTAAGAACATGCTTTTCTTTCGGAATCCCAAGGATTTTCTTTATCTTGTCCCTGTCCATCTCATAGACCCAGCAAGTCCCTATATTCAGGTCCCACGCCTCCAGAGCCATGTTCTGCGTAACCAGGGCCCCATCAATTATATGAGTCTCAACTTCAGGGTCGGTTACTATTGCAATAATAAGCGGAGCATTCCTCATGAACTTGCCCCAAGGAATTGAATCTATTACGTGCGCTATTGTCGCATCGTCAGTTACAACAACAAAATTCCAGGGCTGATTGTTCTCTGCGCTTGGCGCCCATCTTCCAGCTTCCAGGATTTTCTCCAAATCCTCTTTGTTTATTTCATCTGGCTTGTATTCCCTTATACTTCTTCTAGTTCTAATTGCATCAAAAACATCCATGCTAATAATTAGTGTTGACATTATAAAAATCTAACTGACATTATTCAACTGATGATAATAAAGGCGATAATTTTTGATTTCGACGGAACCCTTGCAAAAACAAACGAGTTCCACCTGCAGACTTTCCTGATGGCATTTGAAAAATTAGGGCTTAAAATAAAGAGAAGCGACTTCACTAAAAAATTCGGAATGCCTGGCGATTTAGTTACAAAAGAGCTTGCGGAAAAATACAAATATCATGATCATATGGATAAGATTACAGAATTAAAAAGAAAAATCTACCAAGAAGAATTCGCCCCAAATGCAAAACTGGTTGACGGTGCAGAAGATGTATTGAAATTCCTTAAAGAAAAAGGATATATGCTCGGGCTTGCAAGCGGCTCTGACAGAAAGCCATTGGAATCTGTCCTTAGAGACGCAAGCAATTATTTTGATTATATTCTGACAGCAAGTGAAAAAACAAAGCCAAAGCCGCATCCTGAAATATTCCTGAAAGTCGCAGAGCATCTCGGGGTAAAACCTGAAAACTGCGCAGGGATAGAGGACGCTTTCCTTGGTCTGGAAGCGGTGAAAAACGCAGGAATGTTCACAATAGCCGCAAGCTACGCGGAATTCACGCATGCAGAGCAGAATTGCGCAGCACCTAATCTGACAATAATGGATATAACCGACCTAAAGCAAATATTCAATACATTCCCAAAAGAAATAGACTTAAATAGCTAACTTAGACATAAATAATATACGCGTTTTGCTTCCGTAGCTCAGTTTGGTAGAGCGCCTGCCTTGTAAAGAGCAATCTTTGCTTTCGGGTAAGCAGAAGGTCGTGGGTTCAATTCCCACCGGGAGCTTTCAAAACCCTATTTTTAATTTATGAAAAAACAAAACCTTTATAGTAATTATGTGCATATGTACATATATAATAATTAAAATTTTCAGTGCCCAGTTTATTTAAGTCTAAAGGAGGCAAAAAAATGAAAATAGCAATATCAGTAAATACTGATGATATGGACGCACTCGTAAATCCGTTATTTGGAAGGTGCGCAGGTTTCATGATTATCGAAATTGAAGATGGAAAGGTAATATCCCATAAATTCATACCAAACCCCGGTAAAAACCAGTTCGGCGGAGCCGGAACCATAGCAGCCCAATTAGTAGCTGACAATGAAATAAATGCAATAATAACTGGAAATGTAGGGCCAAATGCATTAATAGCATTGCAAAGCGCAGATATAAAAATTTATACTGTGTCAAGCATACCTATAAAGGACGCAATTGAAGCATACCTTGCAGGAAAGCTCGAAGAACAGGTAAATGTAAGGAATAGGGGGCAAACATAATGAAAGTTGCAATAGCCACAGAAGACAATGAAATCTCCCTTCATTTTGGAAGATGCAAAAAGTACATAATTGCTGAAGTCAAAGATGGAAAAGCCAAAAAAATCAAAGAAATTACCCCGCCAAAACACGAACCGGGTGCATTGCCTGAACTTCTGGAAAAAGAAGGAATAAACACAATTATAGCCGGGGGAATGGGCCCTTTGGCAATTGAAATGTTCAACAAAATGAAAATAAACGTAATTTCCAATGCCACGGGCGATGTTGAAACAGCACTTGATAATTACGCTAAAGGCAAACTCAAAAAGTTTGAGGAAGCCTGCGAAGACCACAAAAGAGATTATTAACAAAATAATGTGAAATTATGAAAACCATTGCAGTAACCGGAGGAAAAGGGGGAACAGGAAAATCAACAGTGGCCTGCCTTCTCGCACTAAAACTTGTAAAAGAAGGTAAAAAAGTCTTACTCTATGACGCAGATGTGGAATGCCCAAATGACCACCTTCTTCTCGGAACCGAACTTAAAGAACCAAAACCCACCTACCAGCTATTCCCGTATTTAGATGAGGAAAAATGCACAAAATGCGGAATATGCGTGAAAGCCTGCAGATCAAATGCAATATTCCAGGCCAAAGGCAAATTTCCGGTTTTCCTGCATGATTTATGTTCTGGATGCACTACTTGCAAACTCGCGTGCCCGACAGGCGCAATAACAATGAAGAAAAAGGTAAGCGGAGAATCCTATTTCACAGAAGTTCGAGAAAATTTATGGTTAGTCACAGGAAAATCAACCCCTGGAATTGAAGAGACTGGACCCATTGTCAGCGAAACAAAAAAAAGGGCAAAAGAAATAGCTAAAGAAAAGAACGCAGACTACCTCATAGTAGACACAGCAGCAGGACTGCACTGTGATGTAATTCAGGCTTTGCTAAACGTTGAACAGGTATATGCGGTTACAGAGCCAACGCCCCTTGGAATGCATGATGTAAGCAAAATAATTGAACTAATCAAGATGTTAAATATTCCGGTAAGCCTTGTAATAAATAAATCAACTATAGGCGATAAAAAACCAATTCAGGAACTTGCTAAAAAACAAGAATTGGAAATATACGCGGAAATACCCTACTCAAAGGAACTCATAAATGCATACATGAATGCAAATCTTTATGCTTTGGAGGGTTTGCTATGAAAAAAATAGTAATAGCATCTGGAAAAGGGGGAGTTGGAAAATCCATGCTTTCCTCTTCTATGGCAATGCTTTTTGCAAAAGAACAAAAGACAGTAGCCTGCGATTGTGATGTTGATGCATCAAACCTCGGCTTATGGCTAGGTGTGCAAAAGTATGATAGCACACATAAAATATCAACAAGTGAAAAAGCAACAATTTCGCAGGATGCCTGTTTAAAATGCGGAAAATGCGCCAGCACATGCGTATTTGAAGCAATTGAAAAGAAAAATGAAAACTACTATATAAGCCCTTTTTCTTGTGAAGGTTGCGGAGCCTGCGAACTAGTCTGCCCTGCAAATGCAATAACCCTAACAAGAGTAAAAAACGGAGCAATAAAAACCAAAAAGACCCCCTACAATTTCATACTTATTTCGGGAGAGCTGTTCCCTGGAGAAACTGGCTCTGGAGATGTAGTTGACAGAACGCGAGAAGAAGCTGAAAAATATGAATGTGAAACAATGATACTAGACTCTGCAGCAGGCATAGGCTGCCCGGTAATTGCGTCTGTACGCGGCTGCGATTACGCCTTACTTATCACAGAGCCAAGCCCAGCTTCATTCTCAGACTTAAAACGTGTGTTAGAAATTGTTAATCATTTCAATGTTGATTATGGAATTGTGATAAACCAATGGGAATTAAATCCTGAGCTTACTGACATTATTTCAAAATGGGCGGGGGAAAGGCTTCTTGGAAAAATTTCCTATGATAAAAAAGTAGTGGACTCTATAACAAAACTTAAGCCCGTATTAGAAAGTGATTCAAAGGTTGTCAAGGAATTGGAATCAATATTCAAAAATCTAAAACAGCGTATTTAATATATGCACGATATTTAGCTCTCTACTGCCTTTAAAATCATTACAACACTTTTTTAAAATATATACAACGGTGCTAAGATGAATGAAAAAGGACTCTTGGAAACATTAAAGGAAACAAAAGAATACAAAACAATTTCTGAAGAAACGCTAAAGAGAGTTATCAAAAAGAATATTGAAAAATACGACAATGAAAAGATTGCAATCAAGGAAATAAAAAAGGAATTATACGACCTGCACAATGCCTATGTGAAAATGATAGATTACAAAAGAGCGCTGAAACAATTGGAGCCGGCATACAAAACAAAATCGCCTTTGAAAATTAAACTGGCGCAGGAAAAAATACTGAAAAGGTATGATGGAAGAAGAATGAAAGTGATTGACACTTTCTACAAGGAAATATTCAAAGTTACTGGAAAGCCGAAAAGCATCATTGATTTGGGATGCGGAATGAATCCATTAACCTTTCCATGGATGGATTTGCCAGAAGATACAGAATACACATGCTATGATTTGGATTCAGAGGAAATAAAATTCCTGAATGAATATTTCGAATTAGCAGGAACAAAACAAAAAGCAATTCAACAGGATATTATTTCCAAACCCGTAACAAAAAAGGCAGATGTAGCTTTCTTGTTTAAACTAATTACTTGCTTAGAATGGCAGGAGCCGGGAAGCGCAAAGGAAATAGTAGAGAAAATAAATGCAAAATACATAGTTATCACAATGCAGGTAATTGGCCCTGGTAAAATAGAGGAAAACAAAATATATCTGCAAAAAGTCCTGGGCAAACTGGCAAAAGACATTATTAGTATAGACCTAAAGCAAGAAGCAATCTATATAATTAAAAGGTAGCGGAGGAGATTTTATGAATAGGAAAGGAATACTCGCAGAGCTTAATGAAGGCTGCAACCTTAAATTCGATATTAGTGAAGATGCAGAAATTGTTGTCTCAGGCGATTTAAAAGCAATAATTGACGAAAACGCATTTGGCGTGAAAACAAAGAAAATCGTGCTGAAAGTAAATGGCCATTTCCCAGATCCAGAAGTTACTGTAAACATGAAAGGATTCAGAGCGATAATGAATTCCAGCCCACTAGAACCAGAAGTCTGCACAGTTGATGAAAAAGGCACACATACTTTCATGAGCCGAGAGAACGTTCCGGACAAACTTGGTGCAAAACAGGAAATCTGGGACAAAATAACTGATGCTTTAGGAATTCAAGTAGAAAAACCAACACTCGATGAAATCTTGTCAGGCAAGAAAGAACCTGTGGATTACCTGGAATTAATCAGGGATTTAATCTATAGAAATCAGACTGACCTTTCAAAGCTTAGCATAGCTGATTTAGACCAAGAAAAGTAAAGTAGACTTTACTTTTTTATCTATTTTTTTATAAAATTAGTCAAATGTAAATAAAACTATACATATATATACTAGTTTTGCATATTATAGCTACAATGAATAACCGAATAAAAGAACTGAGAAAGCAGCACGGTTTAACACAGGATGACTTAGCTCTTGCCCTGCATGTAACCAGACAGACAGTAGTCGCAATAGAAAAGGGAAAATTCAACCCTTCCCTTGAACTCGCCCTAAAACTATCCAGATTGTTCAGTCTTCCGATAGAAGAGCTTTTTCAACTTTCTGATATTATATTAGATTAAAACGCGGCTGTAGTATAGCTTGGTAGAACACAAGGTTCCCAACCTTGGAACTCGGGTTCGAATCCCGGCGGCCGCACATAGAAAACATATAAAAAGCAATATCGCCTTATAGTAGCAGATGCAAAAAATAATAAACGTGTGGGGAGCAGCACTGGTTTTGCTAATTTTACTATCGCCGTTAGTGCAGGCGGCCTGGCCAATAATGCAGTATGACAATCAGAGAGCAGGAAAAGTATCCGGAGACACCCCTGACACAAATCATGTTTACTGGAAATTCAATCTCGGCGACAGAATAAGGTCCGCCCCTGTTGTAGACAACAACACCGTATATATTACATCAGAAGACGGGTACCTTTATGCAATAGATGTGAACGGAACGCAGAACTGGAAAAAGCAAATTGCATTGTCAGCAACTCTGGAATTCACATCCTCACCAGTAATCAATGGAAGCACGGTTTACGTCGCGTCAAAAGATACTAATGTATACTCATTGGACGCAGATGACGGTTCAACAAACTGGAGCTACAGCGCAGGCGGTTCGATTTACTCTTCTCCAATATTATATAGTGACCATTTAATCTTCGGCTCGGCAGACGGAAAAGTATATGATGTGAATGCAACAACAGGAAATCTAAAATGGTCCTACAACACAGGAAACGCAATCTGGTCATCACCTGCTTTATATAATAATTATATTTACATTGGCTCAGACAGCAAGAAAGTTTACCAATTGGATTTGTCTGGCTCATTAATCAACAGCTACACAACCAGTGGTGCAATTGTCTCATCGCCTACAATCGATGTGAACGGAAATGTTTTCATCGGCTCTGATGATGATTATTTCTATCTTCTTGATACAAACCTGACTTATGTGAATAAGTACAATCTGAATGATGATGTAAGGATTTCCGCAGCAATCAACGGCCCAGAAATATTCATCGGCTCAGATGACGGAAAGTTATATTCACTCGATTCCAATCTAAGCCCGAACTGGTACTATGATGTCGGCTCAGCATTGCGCTCATCGCCAGCAGTGATAAATGACAATATTTTGTTTGGCGCAGACAACGATGTTTTCTACAAGTTTGATTTGAACACAACAAGGGCAACAAGCTGGAGCTACACAACCGGCGATGCAATACACTCATCTCCGGCAGTAGACAACAAAGTAATATATGTTGGTTCAGATGACGGATATCTTTATGCATTCAAAGACAACCAGAAACCAATTGCAGATGCTGGCGGACCTTACGCAGACAACTACATCGGGGAAACAATAAACTTTGATGGTTCAGGCTCATACGACCCAGACCCTGCAGACTCAGTAGTTTCATATAACTGGAGTTTTGGTGACGGGAATTTTGGAACAGGAATGACTCCTTCACATATTTACACAACATCAGGAGATTTCAATGTTACATTATACGTAAGTGACGGGAATTTTGACGGAACCAGTGACCTTACTTATGCCACAATAAAAATCAGCAACAGACCGCCTGTATTAAGCTCAGGAAGTGTAACACCCGTAGGCGGACCTTCAACATCAACTTACACTTATTCAGTTACATTAACTGACCCGGATAATCACGCTCCGGCACTGATTTATGTTAATATAGACGATGCAAATTACACAATAACAACGACTGACCCCACTGCAATCAAACTTGGAAGAAACTACACGTATTCAACAAGTAGCTTAGCATACGGTGCACACTCATATTATTTCATAACACAAGACCCAGAAGGAGCATGGGACACATTAGACAACAACGGCACTGCTTATTCGGGACCTGACATAACTTTCCCGCCGACAGTCACAATTGACACAAGCGGAACCACAACAACAGTAACCGTAAACCACACTGCCACTTTCAAAGGAAGCGCAACCGACTCAGACGGAACAGTGGTTTTGTATGAATGGGACTTTGACGGAAATGGAACTTATGACTGGAATGGGACAACTGGGGATACAACCCATGTTTACACAAGCATAGGAACATACACTGCAAGACTAAGGGCAACTGATGACAAAGGCGCAACAGGAACTGACACAATAACAATCAATGTAATTGCGAATGCCGCGCCAACAGCAAATGCGGGTTCTGACCAGACATTAAGCGCAGGTACAAATGTTGAACTTCCGGGAAAGGGAACTGACACCGACGGGACAATCACATTATATGAATGGGACTTTGACGGAGATGGAACTTATGACTGGAACTCAACTACTACAGGAATAACTTTCCGCGTTTACACCGACGCAGGAATATATTATGCTAAATTAAGAGTCACTGACAATGACGCAGCCACCGGAACCGACACTGCAAAAATAGAAATAAGCACAGGCGGGGGCGGGGGCGGCGGTGACTGGACGGGCCCACCATCAAGCGATGATACTGACGACGAGGAAACCGAACCTCCGACAGGAACCCCGACTGAAGAGGAAATTGAGGAAGAGCCGCCAGAAAGCCAAGACCTAAGCCCAAATGCCTTAGATGCAGATGAAGATTCACTAACGCTAAATGAAAGCGGGACTGCAAATATTGCAAGCACTGAAACACCGGGTTCATTGCCCATGGGCCAACCAATTAGCCAGCCAGAGCTTCAAGAGGAAGAGGAAACAGGCAGCATTTTAGATGGCTTAAACACAGCAGCAGGAACTGCATTCTTTGTCCTTGGCGAAAATAGTTCAATACTGGGATTAATTATACTCACTGTAATGGTAAGCTATTATGTATACAAGCGAGCCAAGAACGGAAGAAGAAAGGACTTAAGGTGGCACGCCAAGAAAACAAGCTACGACTAGCCCCAAATCGATTTATAAAGCTTAACATACTATCTTCTATATCACAATCGTATTTGATTTTAGGAGGAATAACATGCCAGGAAAATTTGGTTTAGGGGGAAACAAGCAGACTAAACTTGCTTTCCAACCAATACGAAGAGAAGGAGCAGCAAAAGTTAGTGGCGGAGGAAACCTTTTTGGTGCAATCGGCATCGTAGTGGGAATCATAGTCATTGTGCTGGCAGCTGTATTCTATTTTTTCGTATTAGATGCAACACCACCGGCAGCAGTTGGCGGGTTGACAGTAGTTGATTATAACAACGGTAAATTATACCTTGAGTGGACAAAAAGCGACGATGCAAGCGTTGCAAAATATTACATTTACAGAAATGGAGTCAAATTGGCTGAAACCAGTACTGACCATTTCCTAGATACAGGACTTACAACTGCAGTATCATACTCATATCAGATCACAGCAGTAGATACATCAGGAAATGAAAGTGCATTGTCAGTAGCAGGCACAGGCGTTCCACAGCCTGAAAGCAGCCTCAGCCTGAACGGCGACACAACTGACGACACAACAACCGATACAACCACAGACACCACAACAGATACAACGCCACCAGTTGACTATTCTACGGATACAATAGTCCCTGCATTGAGCGACCCAACTCCAGAAGATGAATCAACAACAACAGATTCAACACCGACATTATCAGTTAAGTATTCTGACAACACGGGTTTGAACCAGGAAAAGACAGTCTGGACAATAGACGGAGATGAAATAGCAGGAAATATTGAAACCTCATCCGCAGCAATTTACTTCACTCCAACAACCGCCTTAGGCCAGGGCGAACACACAATCAAAGTAGCTGTTGAGGACCTAGGTGCAAATTCGACAAGTTACACATGGAAAGTAACAGTTGACTCAGAAGGACCGACATATTCTATGTTAAGACCCTTAAGTGGTGGAAGCACAACCAGCAGAAGACCAACAATATCTGGCATGTACTCAGACACAAGCGATGTAGACTATGAAAACGGAAAGTTCTGGATAGACAATATGGATGTCTCAAGCGTCACATATTTCTACGAGAAGAACTTCTTCTACAACCCGCCATCAGACTTGAACCTGGGAACACACACTGTAAAACTAGAGATGACGGACATACTTGGCAAAAAATCAGCTATTGAGTGGAACTTTACAATTACAAACTAAGTTCCTCCTTTTTTTCTCTTTTTATATTTAAATTAGACCTAGTTTGAATAATGTTTAAAAAATAGAGATAAGCAGGGAGCCCAAGCCCCCAAGCTTATAACTTTGGCCGATATATATGTGGTTTGAGGGAAATTAAGCCAGACATGCCTCTAGTTCGCCCTTTGAAACACAGCCCCGAATAGCCTTAATAACCTTATTTCCTTCTAAAATGACCGCCGTAGGAGTGGAAAGAATATTATGCTCAATGGCTTTAATAAGACCTTCATCAGTTTTTACATTAATTTCCTCAACAGGAACGTTCTTTTCATCGCAAACACACTTAACTGTCTCTTTTGCTGCTGGGCATTGTGGACAGGTGGGTTGGGTGAATAAAAATACTTGCATTGTGATACCTCCACTTGTTTTTTCTACCTCTAAACTACTCCGGAACACTGAGTCCCTTTGTACAAATTTTTTCTAACTATATAACCGCCAACATATATAAATAAGTTAATCGTTCGAAAACCTTAACATGTCTAACCAGACCAAAAATAAGCTTAGGATATT
>JAFGOX010000045.1 GCA_016926295.1 Candidatus Iainarchaeum sp. | reverse complement strand
CATTTTCTTACCCCTGACTCATATAATGCAAAACGGTTATATAGGTTTTCGGAGAAAAAGTGCCCCGGCCGGGATTTGAACCCGGGTCCTTAGATTGAGAGTCTAAGATGATTGACCGTGCTACACCACCGGGGCAGAAAGCGAATAATAATTTAGGGTTCTGAACTCTTTTAAACATTACCTAAAAGCTGTTCTTTTGTCGGATGGCCCTCTCTTGCGCCTTTTTTCTGTATGCAGAAGGTACTTAGCCTTATCCCGAGCTCTGCGCATTCCTTCAGGGGTTTGCCCCAGAGCAATCCGGCAATGAAACCTGCCGAGAACGCGTCTCCTGCGCCGGTTTTGTCAACTACCGGAACATCTATTGTCGGAACTCTGAAATCTCCCTCTTTTGAGAATATGTGGCAGCCTTCTTTTCCAAGAGTAACTGAAACAATTTCCATTCCTTCTTCTAATAATTGCTTTGCGCCATCAATATAATTCTTTCCTATAAGCTTCTGCAATTCCTCATCGTTTATAAAAAGCGCATAAGTTTTTTCCAGAATATCCTGTATGTTTTCCTTTCCCTTTGTTACTCCGATTGTTCCGGGGGCATAGCAGATTTTTGCCTTTATCTCCGGAAGGTATTTTCTGACTTGTGTTGTCGCCAGATAAAAATATTTGTAGCGGTTTACAAAATCCAAATCCAGTTCAATCTCCCTAATCCGTTTCCCGACCTGAACGTCAAAATACATCACCCTTTCTCCTGAAGGGTCCACAAAAGCGTATATTGCATTGCTTCTACCGTCAAATCTTTTCACGTAAGTAGTGTCAGTCCCGAATCTTTTAGTTTCTTCTAATAAGAAGTCTCCGTCTGAATCAGTTCCTACTGCCCCGATTATAGCAGTCTTGAATCCGAGCTTTGCCAAAGCAGACAGAGTATTTGCCCCTGAGCCGCCTGCTGCAAAATAAGTGTCCAGAATTTTGTATTCCTCTCCAGGATTTGCAAACTTGTTGACATAGAAGAACTTGTCAAGATTTATCTGCGATGCGCAAATTACATCAAGCATGTATAGAAATAGCAGTTATTATTTAAGACTTTATTGAATCATGTTAATATCGTATTTTTCGCCATTTGAAATTGTCCAGTCAAGAACAAGCCCGCATTTGCATTTTGGAGCGCCTTTTTGAACTTCCGCACCGCAATCAGGGCATTCATAAGCTATTTTTGGCTTGGCGACCTTTGTCTTTCCCAGGTTTTTAAGAATTTTCCCCGCCCCCTGAAGTTTTTCTGAAAGTGTGTTTACTTCTGATTGCCCGCGTGCATCGATGTCTTGCACGGCTTTGATTAATTCCCTTTGTTCTTCATCAATGAATTTTTTTAAATTTTCTTGGTTTTCCAATTCCCTGTAAAGTTTACTAAATTCAGTTGTAATAATTTCGGCCATTTCAATGGCTTCTTTGAGCTCCATTTCCTTGTGGTTTGATATGAATCTTTTGAAGTTTCCATAGTGGTCTTTGTATTTATTTTCAGGGGATATTATTTCGCGTTCTATTTCTTTTGTCAATTCTTTTACATAAGTCGTGCCCTTGCTTATCTTTTCTGATATTTCAGATTCTCCAAGCTTTTCTGCTACTATTTCAAAATCGCCAGTGAGGAAGTTAATAATCCCCACGTTTTCTTCGCTGATTTTTAGGCCTTCGCTCTTTCTTATTTGAATCTGATTAATTAGCTTATTGAAATCTTGGTAAAGTTGCTCGGCCATTTTTTCTGCATCCTTTGGGTCTAATTTTTCCAATTTCTCAGAAACAAAAAAATTAAGATATACATCTTGCCGTTTTAACTTCCACAACAATTTTTCTGGGTCCATGGTAATTTCCGGTTTTTTCCGTATTATGTTGGTTAAATGGTCGACAAAGAATTCAGGGTTTATTAGTACAGATAAATCACCAATTTTTTCCTCGATTAATTCACCCTTATGTTTTTCCCATAAGTCGTCTGTAAGAAGGGGCATATCCAGTTTTGGATTTAACGGGTCTTCTGGAAGTGGTTCAAATATAATGTTGTCTATTTCTTCCAATATTTTTTCTTCTTTAATGCTATTGGTTTTTGTAAGCACTTCTGCGCAAACCGCTTCCTTCTTTTTCTTTGTCATTTGTTAGCCCCGTCTCCGTTTACTGATTCCCTTACCTGTGCCCAGATTGTTTCTGTGTCAGTTAGTCCGCTTCCTTCCTCTATGTTCAGTCCGTTCATTATTTTTGTCAGTCTTGATACGTTTCTTATTATATTCTTCCCTTTTTTTGTTTTCATCATGTCGGGGACGTGGTATCCCTCTTTTAGCAGATTATTTCTATAAAGGTCAATTTCCTCTAAATATGTTTTTGTCTTGCCTATCTTTTTTTCCAGTTTTTGCAATACTTTTCTCTGTTCTACTGAGCTTTTGAACTTATTTAATAATAAGGGTTTAGCATTAGGATGAAAGGGCAATAATATATCTTCCATGCCTTCTATTTGGCTTAATTTCTCAAATAGATCAGGTTCTAGACTGTTATTTGCCTGTATTTTTGGGAAAAGCAATTCAATATCCTTATTTAGATTGCTAATGGCCATTCTTGACCAGGTTTGCAAGTACTCCAACCTCTCAATTACCTGTGGCGTATTCATATTTCTCCCCGTGAATTTACAAGCAATCGTAATCGTTCCAGTCTATTAAATCTTCGAATTTTGCCATGCAAAAAGGACATTCTTTTTCAAATTCTTCAACTTCTTTTTCGCATAATGAGCATTTGTATATTGTTTCTTTGGTTGCTTTCATCATTATGTTTCTTGCTTTGAAGTTTGATTCGGTTAAATATTTTAACAAAGCAAAGTAACTATTTTCTTTAGGAATTTCTAATGCTAGTTCTTCCAATGCTTTTTCAACATCTTTTCCAATATTCAGTTTCTGCAAATCCGTTTTCAAAGGTTCGGGTAAACTAGATGCCCCCTCAAATAAAAATGGTTTATGCTTTATTTGTTCTTGAATTTCAAAATGCGCGTTTGAAGGCATGCCGCCAAACTCCTTGCTTATTGCAAAATTTGAAAGTTCAGCAGGAAATTCTTGCAGGATTATTTCGTTTTTTATAGGATTTACCGCAACTGAATTTCTTTTTTCATATACGATTATATCATTGCTCATTGATAGCCCCCCTTAATTCTTCTTTTTGCCCTTCTCTAATAATTTCTAATGGAAACACATCAATAAGTTGAGTGTCTTCAGCCCCCATTAAAAATATTCTCTGCAAAGGCTCTTCTTTTTCAGTAATATTACTCATAAGTCTCCCCTGTTACTACTAATAAGGGTATATTATATTTAAAAAAGTAGCTATTCCTTCCCAAAAGCGGGCCCAGAGGGATTCGAACCCCCGTTTCACGGTCCGAAGCCGTGTGTTCTATCCTGGCTATACTATGGGCCCAAGTGGCTTTACTTTAATGTAATCTTGGCCCGAACGTCCTGGAACTCCAGCTGGTTTGAGGTTGTGCTTAATTCAACAGAGTAAGTTCCTTCATAGACCCCTGATGTTGTGTATACAGGGATTCCTACACGGCGGTGCTCGCCAACCCCTAAAATGCTTACATCTATTGTATTTTGGGTTAAAATCAGCGCATTTGGGTCTACAGCTTTGATGTTCACATGGATGTTGGTAAGGTCCTCTTTTGAATTATTGTATATGTTCACAACCAATGTTGCCTGCTCTCCTGCGCTTATCTCGTCCTGCAGGAATTCGGCGGTTATTGCCTGCGGGGACAGGGTTGTGACTGCCAATATCAGTATAATTGCAACTAAGATTACGACCACGACTCCGCTTAACATAACTTTGTTCATGAATCCAATGTTTAAGGATTTTTTCGGACTTGTTTTTTCAACTATTTTATCATAAAGGCTCATTCATTTCACCTCATTCAGGTAGAGTGAATAACTTGTTGTCATTTCCGACGTCAAACAATCTTATTCTTACTCCTGCATCCAACCACGCGTGTGCGTAACTTACTGCGGCTAGTGCAGTTACTAACTCTCCTTTATCTTTAAAATGTAATGCGTCACTATAATAACTTTTCGCCATATTGAGGAAATCCTCTGCCTGCGCCTGTTTCTTTTCTGTTGTTGCGTCAATCCTTACTTTTTCCAATGCTTTCTTTGTAAGCTTTAAATATTTCTCCAGTCTTTCTTCCAGTTCATTGTTGCTCATGCAGATTCCTCAATGCAGTCATTTCCATATCATGAAGGTTTCCGGTTATTATTAAAGTTTGCGGTTTGATTTCAATTTCTTTTTTCACCAGTTCGCTTATTTTTCCGTAAACTATTTTTTGATTTGATGAACCTAATCCTGCCAGTATTATTGCGTGCCAGTCATTAATGTTTTCATTTCTCTTCTTTGCTATTTTCTGCAATAGTTCTAGACCTTCCTTTCCGCTCATGTATTTTTCCTTGTCTGATTTGATATCTAATAAAACCAACGTGTGCAAGCCCCTTTCCAGATTCTCTTTAATAACATCATAGAAGCTTTCCGGCTCAAAACCTTTTTCATGGTAGGCGATTGTTGTCGCCCTTCCAAACTTGTAAGCCTGTAAACCGCTTAATCCCGGCGCCACTGTGTAGATTGAAACCCCCGGAAGCACCTGAATTTTCACATTGTAGGATTTTGCCCTTAAAATAAAGTCAATGTGGGTTGTTGCAGT
>JAFGOX010000044.1 GCA_016926295.1 Candidatus Iainarchaeum sp. | reverse complement strand
TTAAATAAGTCCTGGAAAAGAGCATCATCCAACAATGCGCCCAAAACTATAGTTTCTTCAGAAAGTAAAAAATCCATAGGTCTCCCCTAGTTCTCTATGAAAATATTGTCTGTGACTCTTTTTATCTCTTTTGCTCTTTGCGGCCCTATTCCCTCAGCCTGCAATAATTCCCTTTCCGAGGCAGTTATTACAGCTTTAACTGAACCGAAATGCTTGAGCAGCTGCTTTGCCAGAGTTGGCCCCACACCCGGCAAACCTTCTATTATATACTGCTGGTTTTCTGGAAGAAGCATGGCTCTTTTTTCTCCTCTTAATCTTACTTCTTTTTTCAGGTCTAATTGTTCCCTTCTTGCAATTACGTTGAGTATTTCTGCTGTGTCTTCTATTCCCTTTGAGACATAAATGGGAATTCCGTAATCCAGCAACAAAGAGCTCATTGCCCCGCGTATTGCATTCGGGGAAACATTCCTTATTGAGTAAATATCTCCCTCGCCCTCAACAATTATTAATGGTTTGTCAAAGTTCTCTTTTAGTTCGGTTACCTGACTGAACAGTCTTCCATCAATGAGTGAGCTTACAAAATCATTCAGCTCTTTTCTTTCAACAGCTATTTCTTCTGTTATCAAAAAGTCCCCTACTTTCAACTGCTCAAGCTGAACATCCATATCTTTCTTGATTAGTTCCTGCAGAATTCCTGAATTTCTTTCACGCATGTCTGCAAATATTTTTACTTTTGGCTTTTCTTCCTTTTTTGCAGGCGTTCCGAAGAAACTGGTAATGCTTGTCTGCTTTATTTTTGACACTCCGGTTTTCTTCATGTCATTCAGTGTCTTTATCATTTTCTTCTCTTTTGCCCTGCTGCTCCAGAAATATGTTTCGTCCCTTGTTCCCTTTGCCATCAGCATTATTACTCTTCCACGGGAATGCCTTCCGGTTCTTCCTCTTCTTTGTATTGAGCGTATTTCTGACGGAACTGATTCGTAGAAAACAACTAAATCTACAGATGGCAAATCCAGACCTTCTTCTCCGATTGATGTTGAGCAGATTAGATTGTGTGTTCCTTCTTTCAGCTCTTTGATTATCTGCCCTTGTTGCTTTTGCGTCAGACCTTTATCCTTGTCTCTGCTTGCCTGGCCTACAAATCGCACGGGTTTAACATTCTGAAGTTCACTCAGTGCGTTTGTTACTAATGTTGCAGAGTCCCTGAAATGTGTAAATACAATTACTTTAGAATCCGGTTTGTTTTTGAACTGCTCTGAGATTATGTCCCTTAATTTTTCAAGTTTCGGATGCTCGAATCCTCTTTGCTTCATGATTGCAGTAATTCCGAATGCCTTTACCATTCTTGTATCTGCCATTATTATTTTCACTGATTTTGAGCTTCGCCCGTATGCCTCTTTCTTCATTCTTTCAAGATATGCGTTCAATGCGCTGATTCCCTGAGTTTCCAATAATTCAATAGCATGATATATTTTCATCGCGCTTGCTACTGCGCTTGCTCCGCCAAACGCTTCCGGCTTGTTTCTGCCGAATGAGTTGATATCATGTCTTATTATGCCTTGAATCTGAAGTAAATCCCTTTTGTTTATGTAGGGCGTGCTTTTCATATATCCTAATTCCTTTAATCTTTGAATTTTGTCCCTTAGCAATTCGTCCAGCAGGTTTTTGATATTTGCAAATTCTTCTGGTAAATCTACTTTCACCCATTCAATGTCGGTTTCCTGAACATAGGGCCTTACATCAAAATCATCTTTTGTCCTTATTTCGATATTGTCAATGAATAAATTCCTGCAGACATCGTTTATCTTTTCAGAAGTTCCGCCAGGGGATGCAGTCAATCCTAAAATTCTTGGTTCTTTTGCCTGCGCCATGTATTCATTTGCAATTGTCGTATATGCATAGTTCTTTACTGCCCTGTGCGCCTCGTCGAATATTACCAGAGAAACATTGTCTAAAGTCAGCCTTCTTGAAGCCAGCGCCCTTTCGATTGTCTGTGGTGTGGCAACAATTACTTTGGAGTTTTTCCAGATTTCTGATCTTGAATCAATCGGTGTTGTTCCGGTCAGCAATCCGACTTCATTTTCACTAATGGTCATTAATTCCTTTAGCGTGTTTACATGCTGAAGGCATAATGGTTTTGTCGGGGCAAGGAATAAAGTTAATGAATCCGGATTCTTTTCTAGTAAATGTGCAATAACTAGTACGGCAACATTTGTTTTTCCTAATCCGGTGGGTATTACTAATAAACTGGATTTGTTTTCTAGGATGCTGGTCGCTAGCACCTGCTGGTAAACCCTGGCTTCTATTTTTCCAGGTTTAATTAAACTATGTTCTAAATGCTCCATTTTCCTTCCCTATATAATAATATGATTAGTTTAATATATGTTTTCTAAAGCATTAATTTAAGTAAATAAGTCCTCATAGAGCTTTTTAGCCAAAAAGAAGGCGAAAGCTTTTTATATAAGTTGGGAGTTCTGTAAATACGAGGTGATTACTAATGCAAATACCTATAGCGCCAGTTGACAGGATAATAAGGGACGCTGGAGCTCGAAGAGTTTCAGAAGAAGCCGCAAAGGAGCTTGCAAAAGAGTTAGAGCGATATGCTCTTGAAATTGCCGCTCGTGCAGTTAAGTATGCAGGACATGCAAAGCGCAGAACTGTTACTCAGGAAGATATTCAATTAGCAATACGCGGATAAAAGATTTATTCTTTTTCTGCCAAGCTTTTTAAATAATCTTAACTTATTCTACACGTATGGTTACACCTGAATATAATTATGCTAATGTAGACTCCTATCTAGCTTTAGGGGAAGATATAAAATTAGACGATTATTTAGTTGCAGTTTACAAAATAGACTCAGCTTTGCCTTTGGACAAAGCCGCGGCTACGATTGCCGCTGAACAAAGCACAGGAACGTGGACAAATGTAGTTACATCAAGTAAAACGATTCTTGAGAAATACGGGGCAAAAGTAGTTGAAATAAACAAAAACGAAAATACTGCTTATATAGCATTTCCGAAAGAAGACCTGTCTTATCATATCGGGGGCATTCCAGGATTAATGGCGATAATTGCCGGAAACTTGTTTGGTTTGCATGCGCTCAACGGGGTTAAGTTAATTGATGTTATTTTTCCAAAAGATTTTGCTGAAATATTCCCCGGGCCAAGGTATGGTATTGAGGGGATAAGAAAAATAGTTGGCACAGAAAAAGAAAAAAGGCCTCACTTAGGCACTATAATCAAGCCGAAAATAGGTCTGAACCCTGAAGAGACTGCACAGGTAGCATATGAGGCGGCTATCGGCGGCGTTGATTTCATTAAGGACGATGAGACACTTGTTGACCAGGATTTCTGTCCTATGGATGAAAGGGTTCCTAGGGTTATGGAGAAACTGGATTTAGTTAAACAGGAAACAGGCAGGACCGTTTTGTATTCTGTTAACATTACAACCGGCGGACAGGAAATTCTTTCAATTGCCGATGCAGTCAAGGGAATGGGCGCAAACATGGTGATGGTTGATGCAATTACTGCCGGATTTTCTGCAATTCAGTCTTTGGCCAAGGATGAGGTGTTTGATTTGCCGATTCACGTTCACAGGACAATGCACGGTGCGATTACAAGGTACCCCAATCACGGAATTGATATGCTAGTTTTTGCCAAACTGGACCGGCTTGCGGGCGGGGACCAGTTGCATACAGGAACTGCAGCAGGAAAGATGGCTCATAACCCGCAACATGTAAAGGAGATGGATGATTTTCTTAGAGATCCTAATTTCTTTGGCAAGAAAACAGTGTTTCCCGTAGCTTCTGGAGGGGTTTATCCTCAACTTGTGCCGGAAAACATAAAAGTACTTGGTAACGATTTAGTAATTAATGCCGGTGGGGGAATTCATGGGCACCCAGACGGAACAAGAGCGGGTGCAACGGCGATGAAGCAGG
Organism: Candidatus Iainarchaeum sp.; assembly: GCA_016926295.1. GTDB lineage: Archaea > Iainarchaeota > Iainarchaeia > JAFGOX01 > JAFGOX01 > JAFGOX01. The sequence continues at coordinate 1,433 of JAFGOX010000044.1, read as the reverse complement.
CTATTGATGCAAGTGTGAAGGGAATTACGCTTGAAGAATATGCAAAGGACCACAAGGAACTTGCCACGGCATTGAAGGAGTGGAAATAGTATGACAGAGGGAATACCGGAAAAATATCAGCCAATTTTTGACAAATTGCCTGAAGACTTAAAAAAGAATATATTAGCGCTTCCGGTCAGTCAAAGGTCAAAAGCAATGGATCAAGTTATTGAAGTTATCAAAAAGAAACAGGCGGAAATGAAAGCAAAGCAGGATGAAGCTAAAAAAGAAACAGCTAAGAAAGAAGCTGTAAAGAACCTTGCTACCAAAACTGCAGAAGTTAAATCAAAGCCTGCGGCACCCAAAAAAGTTGTCAAGAAGAAAGCGGCTGCACCAAAGAAAGCGTCAAAATCCGACAAGAGTGCGGCAGACAGTATAATACTGCTTGTGTTCCTGCTTTCTGTTGTCTGGTCACTGATGGCAGTTGTTAACGCAGCGTTCAGGTCAAATATCCAACTGGCGACAATCGTTCTTGTTCTGAGTGGAACTTATCTCTTCTTCAAAGAAAAGGCAAAATAGTTCACTCAACTACTTCTATTTCTGATAATTCGCAGTCTGTGCATTTCCTTATTTCCTGCTCAACCTTTTTCACTGCTTTTTCCAAATCAGCTAAACTTATCCCTGGAACCCCGTAAGCAACGATAATCAGGTTTTTTGTTTTATCTGAAACCTTTGTGACGTTTGAATCCCTGTAGGGGTATATTGATATTATCTTTTCCTTGTCTGCAAGCACTAATTCGTTTCCGGTCAGTTCAATTGGCGCATCCATTCCTATTCCAAGGAATTTTTCCCCCTGTTTTGCAAATCTTACTGTCAGTTCGCCGGTAATCACTCCTTTGTCATAAACACCCAATGTTATCTTTGTTTCGACAGAAACTTTGTTGTATGCGTCAACAACATTGTTGATGAAAGGGATGTTTTTTCCATTTACTATTCTTCTGATTAATGCTTCTGCAGCAGGTCGCATTTTCGTTGGATCTATTTTAATTGACCAGAAAAAATTTCTGTATGCTTTTATGATTTCATCATTTTTTAATTCGTCTACGTTGATGTCAAACCGAATTTGCTCGCAAAAATCATTTAGAACATTTTGAGTTTCGTTGTCGGTTTTTTTTATTTGAACGTTGTTTACAATTGCTACTGCTAAATTTAATCCTGCAAATTTTTTTCTGACATCTTCTTCAATAATCATCTGAAACCCCAGTAAATGCAGGCCCGCCGGGATTCGAACCCGGGTTAATGGTTCCGCAAACCATCGTCCTATCCTGGCTAGACTACGGGCCTATGTTAATAATTTGAGTAAGAAATGTTTAAAATACGAGTTTAAGTGTGAAAAAAATATTTTTTTCAAAAATGCAAACCTTTATATATGACAAATTCGTATCCTAGTAAAC
>JAFGOX010000043.1 GCA_016926295.1 Candidatus Iainarchaeum sp. | reverse complement strand
ACTGCCAGAAGAAAAAATAGACGAAATAGCAATGCATTTCAACATACTAGACATAATCAAAACTTGCCGCAACGCAGTAAAAAATATGGAAATCGAAGATTCAGAAATGGCAAAATTATTGAAAAAACTAGATGACAAAGAGTGGGAGGAACACCATAATTTTTGTGCTCCGCCACAAAAACAGGGCCACTTGCTTTTTGTAAAGGAAATAAATGAGCTAACGCAGATTCAAAAATTACTGACAAAAAACACCGCAATGAAAAAAACATGGGAAAAATGGTATGAGGCGGCCATTGCCCATGATGTGCTAATCAATGAAGGAAAATCACACGATGACCCTGAAGTTTTGAAATTCGGAGAAACCGCAGAGAAATTAGAAAAAAGAATGTGCAAAATACTCAAAAAAATGGAAGGGATAGTCAAAGGCGACAATTAAATTGGCATTACCTGCGCATTCAATCCTTTAGCTATATTATCTATTTGCGGAATTAGGTCTGGTTTGACATCAATTCTCACGTAGTTTGAGGGCCTCCACACAAAAGTTATGTTATGTGCCTCGAATCTGACTCCCACATTCGGATTCTTTGCCAAAACTTCCTCAAAGAAAGGCTTAAGGTGCGTTAAAGGAACCTTCACATACATTCCGCTTTCCTGCGACAATTTGAGTTTTTTTATTATATCGTCAAAGTTAATCGAGCCCAGCATCTCCGGCTTTGCGAGCAAGTCAGAGATATTCAGGTGCCTGCACACCCTGTCCACGAATTCGTAATAATCGTCATCCTCTTTCAGGTCGTAGTATCTGTAGTCCCTGTATTTTTCAAAGAAAATATCAGAAGACTCAACCACGTCCTGGAACCTGTCAAGAATCTGCTTGACATTGTAGTAGTTTTCCTTCATCTCCTTGTACGCTGCAATAAGCGCTTCCTCAGAAACATAACCGCGGACATACTCATCAACTTTATCCTTGTCGCCAGCAAGATGCTTAAGCTCATCAATGCTTCCAAACACGTTTGCTATATCCTTCTCAAAACCGGCTGCGCCCCTGAACCCCATGTTTAATTTCACTATACCTTTTTGGACTTGAGAAACTAGATTTTTAGCTTTACCTATAGGCTCATTCATATAACTCTACCCCAACAGACATACCCAATAGCTTATATAAAGGTTCTCTCCAATAGAATATATATGGTAAATCCAAACGAATTGAGGAGAAAAGCACTGGCTGCAACCAAAGAAAAAGTAAAGGCAGCATACACAGGAAAGGACTCTTTGATAGTGCAGACCGTGAATGCTATTGATGATTTGGAGAAGATATCAAACAGCCTGGCCATGAGAGCCAGGGAATGGTACTCATTGTATTTCCCTGAACTGGACAGGGCCGTGCCTGATCATTTCACTTACATGACTTTAGTCACAATCCTGAGAACAAGGGACAAGTTTAAGGCAGACGCAATTAAAAAACTAACCGAGATAGACCCAAAGAAAATAGAATCTTTAACCATAAACAGCATGGGCGCAGACTTGTCTGAAAAAGACCTCAAACCAATTCTAGACTACTGCAGTAAAACAAAGGAAGCATTAGAGGAAAAAGCAGGATTAGAGTCATATTTGGAAACCCTTATGAACGAAGCGGCAAAAAACCTGTACACTGTCGCAGGAGCAAAACTTGGCGGAAAGCTAATTGCCCACACAGGTTCATTGAGACGACTGGCATTGATGCCATCAAGTACTATTCAGATAATCGGTGCTGAAAAAGCACTTTTCAAGCACATTAAAACAGGAAAGAAAGGACCAAAGCACGGATTAATATTCCAAAGCCCTTACATATCCAGTGAAAAGAAAGAAGTAAGAGGAAAAATAGCCAGAGCAGTTGCAGCAAAAATATCAATGGCGGCAAAAGAAGATTTCTTTAAAGGAAAATTTATTGGCGACCAGTTGGTTAAGGACTTGGAAAAACGAATTGCAGAAATCAAGGCAAACTAAATGAATTTCCCAAAAGTACTAATTCAGAACCGCAAGGTTTACACAGAAAATTCTGTTCCGGGAAGCAAAGTTTATGGAGAAATGCTAATAAAAATAAAAGGAATCGAATTCAGAGAGTGGAATCCGTTCAGAAGCAAGCTGGCGGCCGCTTTGTTGAATGGTATGAAAAACATGCCAATAAAACCAAAAACAAATGTACTTTATTTGGGCGCAGCAGAGGGGACAACTGCATCACATGTTTCAGACATTGTTGGAAAGGATTCAATTGTCTTGTGCGTAGACTTTGCGCCAAGGGTAATGAGAAAGCTAATCGAAGTATCCGAAGAAAGAGTCAATATGATTCCTGTAATGGGCGATGCGAACAAGCCAGAGCAGTATGAGGAATACACAGGCGGAATAAAATTCGATATTGTGTATGAGGATGTTGCCCAGCCGAATCAGGTCGAAATATTAAAAAAGAACTGTGATAAATATCTAAAGAAAGACGGGTTCGCATTACTCGCGCTGAAAGCAAGAAGTGTGGATTCAACAAGGCATCCGGACAAAATCTACAGACAAATCAAACAAGAACTAAAAGAAGTAGGATTCGAAATAATAGAGCAGATAAACATAGACCGGTTTGAGAAAGCGCATATGTTCTATGTTTTGAAATTCAAGTAAATTTTCTGAAGCAGATAGTTTTTAGATTTTCAGGCGTATCAAAATCCTTATTTTCACGGCCATATCTAACCAAAGGCTTAGTCAAATGCCGCAATGCACAGTTGGGAACAACGTAAATTTTCCCGTTTTCAAGCGTTCGGCCTATACTAACCTTCATCTTTCCGTTATTTTCGTACTTTGCACCGCATTTTTTACACCTAAACCCTTTATTTTGACCTACTGACTCCAATTTCGCACTGCATTTAGCGCATGGCATAGCCCGTTCTACGATTGTTTCACTTAATTTATTAACTCTAAATTTCTCCAAACTGAAAGACAAGGGATATTTCTCCTCTGCCGGCCTCACTGCGCCAAAAGCAGTAATTTCATCGCCGATTTTCAACTCAGAAACCTCTTTCCTGAATTCACGGGTCGGCTCATACGCAACACTCATTATCTTTCCTGTTTCATCCTTCAAAACAAAATGAACGTGGCGCTTACCTGCAGTCTCGCCATAATATTTCGGAGCCGTCTCAACAGCCCCTGTAAAAGAGACAGAAATATAAGGTTCAGATTCTCCAATCTGGAAATCAGTGTAATGAACATCAGTTCCCTGGTTAGTCCTGAAAATTGTGTAAAACAAAACCGGCTCCAAAGGTTTAATCATTCTGAAGGCAGAACTGACTTTTGTTGCATCCTCTCCCCTAATTCCGCAAAAAACCGGATCCGGACCCCTTGGGCAGATATTGATTTTTTTCTTGTATGTGTTGTTGAAAGTGAAATCCTGCATTCTCCGGTTCATTTCCAAAACGCTTTCCCTGTCAATATTCCTAAGATTCTTTCCGAAATTCTCTTCTGTCCTGTAAGAAATCAATTCATAAGTGTAATCCCCGTCAAGCATGCATCCGATTCCTGCCAAAGAACCGATAATTCCCCTTCCGTTCTTGAACTTGTAATACTCTGCACCAATATACTCTGCCAGCTCCTCTGCCTCATCAATTGTGGACACAAAAGATAGGCATTTCTTGTAATAATCCTTCAGAATCTTCGGCGGCCTTTTAGTTAAAAACACAACTCCCGGATTGGTATTTTCATCTTCAACCACTGAATACTTTTCAACCATTTCCAGTACAAAGTTCTTGATTGGCTCAACTAATTTTTGAGGAATTTCCAGCCTCAGCACTACCGAACCGTTTCCTCTGGTCTTATGGGGAATATTTGGATTCAACCTAACTAATAAAGGATAGTCCAGCAGCTCTACTTCTTCGATTCCTATCAGTTTCTCAAGGATGAGCGCCCCTAAGTAGGTTGTGCACATCCCCTTATCTCTAGAATCAGTGTCGTCTAGGCCTATATGTAGTTGCATATAAATAGAGTGAAAGCTAAGTTCTAAAACCTTAACTCTTGCGTATTCCAAAAGTTTTGACTATATTATCGCAAGTCATTTTCTTAATCAGTTCTCCATCCATTTCCAATTCATTAGGTAAGAAATCATCTACTACGCTTTTGTAAAAATATAATGAAGGAATTCCAGACATATATGGCGGAAATAATTTCTCTCCAACTGGGTGCGGAGCATGGTCGCTTTCAATCCAGTCGACCTTCCCGTCTTTTACTCTTTCTCTTAATTCCTCTACTAGTTCTAAAGGCCTCAAAGGCGGATTCACTTTCAGAATCAAGCCCTTAAACCCGGCAGCCAAATCACCTGTTGAATATCGAAGATGATGCGGGGTGACTGCACAAGTAATATGCATATCTTTCCTTGCCTCATCAACTAAATCTACTGTCTTAGGAGTTGATGCGTGAACTACGTGCAAATTACCTTTGAAATCAGCTTCCTTTGCAAAAAGTATCTGGTCCTGCACTGATTTAATTTCTGCGTCTACAGGCCTTGCAATAGAATGCGAAACAGGAAATTTTGGATCCCACTTATCTGGTTTCATTTCACTTTCTTTCTCGCAGTGAACAGCTAACACTCCTTTGTAACCGGCCTCAGCAAGAGTCTGATATACTTTCCTTTGGTCTTCTTCTAAAACAATTTCCAAATCACCTACTGATTTGCCAGCAAACATCTTGATTCCGATTATTTCATCATATTTGTTGTAGAGTTCCACAGCATGCCCTAACTGGTCCTTATTCGGAGTTGCGCCAATATACAAATAGTAATCTTCTTTTCTCTCTTCAGGAACCAATTCTAATCGTTTAAGCACATCTGCCTCATCAATAATTGGCGGATTTGTATTTGGCATATCAAATATCTTATCCACGCCCTGCTTGTCTGCAATCTCAAAAACGTGCTTAATAGTTTCCTTGTAATTCTGCGCCCCATCCCTACAGTGCACGTGAGGGTCTATTCTCATACTAAAATATTGGGCGATAAAGTTTAAAAGCCCCAAATGGTGGTATAGTTAATCAAGCATAATTATAAAAGTTCTTTGTGCTTATCCTATTATGGAATCACGAATAAAACTCAAGCCCAATTATCAGAGAAAACTAATTGAAACTGCAAAAAATAATCTTACATGGGAAGAATTAGGAAAAAAGCTAAATATCTCCGGAACATATCTAAAAAGGGATCTAAGATATGAACGAATTCTTTTAACTGAAAATAATTATAATGCCCTTTGTAAACTTTCTAGAGAAAACTATGATAACTATATTCTAAAAAAACTTGAATCAAACTGGGGCCAATCCAAAGGTGGGAAAAATTCAATTCATAAACCAAAAGGAACAAAATTACTGACCACCGAACGGAGTAAGGAACTAGCTGAAATAATTGGCATAATGCTTGGCGACGGAAACGTATGGTCAAGAAAAGGGTTTTATTATACGCGCATAGCAGGACACAGTATTGATGATAAAGATTATCTCCTAAACTTTGTTAATCCCCTTTTCAAAAAAACAGTATCAATAGATATGGGTACTTATTATTCTAAAACAAGCAAAGAAATGTTTCTTACAAAAGGCAGCAAAGATTTAGTTTACACATTAGAACACTATGGTTTCAAAAATGGAAACAAGAAGAAAAATAATCTAGGAATTCCAAAATGGGTTTTTGATTCAGATGATTACATTAAAGCGTGTATTAGAGGGCTTATTGATACTGACGGGTCAGTTTCACCAATAACGGGTAGAAACTATACTTACATCTGGTTTAGAAGCTCAATACCAAACCTTAGAAAAACTTTCTCAAAAGCAATGGAAATCTTAGATATTAGAATTGCAAAATGGAGTGGAGGCGAAAATGCCCAAACTTTCATTGGAAGCAAAAGTGCCATACTAAACTATTATAAAGAAATCGGGTTTAATAATAGTAAACATAACGGACGATTTTTTGCCCCGGTGGTGTAGTCCGGTCAAGGGGATGTAGTTTATACTTATCCTCGCCGTAATCATCCTAGCCTTTCAAGCTAGGGACTCGGGTTCAAATCCCGGCCGGGGCATATTTTTATAGTTTTCTGATTTATTAAGCATTATGAAAAGGGTATTAATTACCGGTTTTGACAAGTTTGGAAACAATACTACCAACTCCTCAGGGGACATAGCCAGAACCTTCAACGGAAAAAAGAATGAAAAATATGAGGTAAGGGGGGTTATGCTTCCAACAGTCTACAACACTGCAGTTCAAAGACTAAAAGAGGAAATAGATTCGTATAATCCCGATGTTGTAATGTGCTTGGGCTTATTTGGGGGCAGACCAAACATAACTGTTGAAAGAGTTGCTATAAATGTTACAGATGAGGACATGGCAGACAACGAAGGAAATATAATCCAAAATGAGCCAATACTGGAAAACGGGGAAACTGCTGTTTTTTCAACCTTGCCCGTAACCAATATTGTTAAGACACTAAGAGAAAACGGAATCCCTGCCGCAGTGTCAAACACGGCCGGAACTTTTGTATGTAATCACATATTCTACAATTTAATTACTTACCTCAAATCAAAAGGGAAAAACATTCCTGCTGGTTTCATTCATGTTCCTTTCTTGCCAGAGGAAGTGGCAAAAAACGACGAATATGTTAAGAAAATGCCAAGCATGCCTTTGGACCTATCACTAAAAGCTATAGAACTGGCTGTTGAAGAAACAGTCAAAGATTAGATACCTATTATATAGCTTTTCACTGATTTTTTAGTTGAGGGCCGGTAGCTCAGCTAGGATAGAGCGATTGCCTCCTAAGCAATAGGTCGAGGGTTCGAATCCCTTCCGGCTCGCTCGTATGCGGGGGTCGCATAACCCGGTAGTGCGCTTGCCTGGAAAGCAAGTGGGCTTACGCCCGTGCGGGTTCAAATCCCGTCTCCCGCGCTCAATAATTTTGCAGGGGTAGCGAAGTCCGGCCAAACGTGCTGGATTCAGAGTCCAGTCCCTTTGTGGGTTCGCCGGTTCGAATCCGGCCCCCTGCACTAACAAAAACTTTAAGAACACCTAATGCATATATTAGTTGATAATATGGAAAGAATCGATAAAATTCTGGATGAATTTGCAGCAAAAACAAAAGTAGAAAATTATACGCTCAGCAAAATGAATGGGGAAATTGTAAGAAGCAACCATCCAAAGAAAAAAACTCAGATTGGACTAATTAACTCAACTATGCACCACGCAGGCACAAGTGCGCACAAGGCCGTAAGAAAGGGGCAAATAGACAATATCACAATTGCAACAAAAAACTCGCATGTTTTGGGAAGACGCCATAAAGATATTATTTTGCTTGCAAGTGCAAGAAAAAGCGCAAAAGTTGATAAAATTCACGAAGAAATGGCCAAAGTCACAAAGCGATTAGAAAAACTGGTCTAAATTATCAGCAAGCTATTTGTCTTTCAGAATCATATAAACAGTTATTGCCATAAAAATAAGATAAAAAATAAAAACAGGATGGGTATAAAACCCACCAAATTATAATTGATTAGCACCAATTACTTTTTTTTCTTTTTAGCAACTCTTTTCTTTTTTGCTGGCGCTACTGGTTTCTTTTTTGCTTTTCGTTTTGCTGGTTTCTTTTTAGCTACTTTCTTTTTTGCTGCTGGTTTCTTTTTAGCTACTTTCTTTTTTGCTGCTGGTTTCTTTTT
>JAFGOX010000042.1 GCA_016926295.1 Candidatus Iainarchaeum sp. | reverse complement strand
GAATTCTTCCACGCCAAAAGCGCTCAATGCGCTTGCGTCCGTTGAACCTGTTTCTGCAGTTAGCAAAGAAGTAGTTCCAAGGTTCTTTAGTTTTTCAATTAAGTCGAATAATCTGTATCTTATTATTGCCGGGTTTTCAAGCCATACGCCCAAGGCGGTTGTTGAATCTATTACCAGTCTCTTTGCGCCCATTTCATGAGCAAGTGCTTCTATTCCAAGGATTTCTTTGTCTATCCTCTGCACAAAGGCTTCCGGGCTTGTCGGCTTTATTGAATATATTTTCAGCATTTCTTCGTTTTGCAGACTTTCCAGGTCCCAGCCGAATGATTTTATCATCCATTCTATGTTTGTTTTGGTTGTCTCAAAAGTAATCAGTATTCCCGGCTCCTTGAACTTCACTGCTCCGTTGTACAAAAACTGCAGGGAAAGAATACTTTTTCCTGTACCGGGCCCTCCAGCCACTAAGACTGATGCTCCGGTCGGAATGCCGCCATTAAGAATTTCATCTAAACCTTCAACACCACTTTTAGTACGGGGAATTTCCATAGTTACCACCTAATGCTTTAGATAATGCGCTAAACTATATAAACCTGTTTGTCGCTTGTTTATGTATGGAAAAAAAAGAGGATTTCGACGACTTTGATGACCCTACAGAGGAAGAAGACGAGGATCTTGAGGAGTTTAATTTGACTGCAGGGGACGTTGATTTAGTTGACCTGGTTGAACGGCCTGCCTGGAAAGTTATCTTGCTTGATTTGGTTAAAAAAGAGAAGATGGATCCATGGAACCTGGATATTACAAAGCTTGCCAATGCTTATCTTGAACTTGTTTATGAAATGAAGTCTTTTAACTTCAGATTGCCTGCGAACGCTATTCTGGCTGCTTCAATTTTGCTTTCTCTGAAGGCAAGAAAAATGGATTTCACAGAAGTTTTCAGGGACCCGAATGAATTCCTGATGGATTACGAAACCGATTTTGATTATTCTTCTGGCCATCCAGAGTGGTCTCTTGACACTTTGGACAAGCTTGCTGGCGGTGCAGGAGTCGCTTACAATCCTCTACTTCAGGAGCCGGAAAGGGTTCCGCAAAGAGGTATTACTTTAGAGGAGCTGTTAGGCGCAGTTTCGCTAATTATGGATTCCAAGAAAAAGCCTAAGAAACAGCAGATACCAGTTCCGCATGTTGTAATGCCGCATTCTGATGAAAAACAGCCGAACATGGAAGTCAGAATAAAGCAGGTTATGGATAAGATTGTTGAAACAAAGGACTCCCAGGATTTGGCCAAGTTTTCAGATATATTAACAGATAATGATTCGGTCAAGGACATTTTGTTCAATTTTGTTCCTTTATTGCATCTGGCAAATATGAGACGTGTTGACATATGGCAGGACGATTTTTTTGGGGAGATGTTTATCAGGGTGCTGCCAGAGGGAACAACTGAGGATGATTACCTGAAGGTCTACAAGGAAAGGACAAAGAAATCAAAAGCAAAGGACAGGTCAGGGGAAGCTGAGAATACAATAACTATTGAGTTCTTTGACGGTTCGCGCTATAAAGTTCCTGTAGGCAAAACCATTTCAAAGCTAAAAGAATACATTGTTGACAAGAACACATCTGAGCGAATACTCAACTTCTTTGACTCAATCGAGGAATTCGAAGAGAACCCGGAACTTAGGAAGAACCCCTGCATGCTGGTTGACGGTGGCGAAGCCAAAATCAACAAACATTTCACTTCTGACTGCTATATTGAGCCTATAGACTCAGAGCTTGATTTATAAAGCCTTCGGTGACAGTAATAACTATAGGATTGAGCTTGTTGTTATTTTATGATTTAACCGGTTTGACATGATAAATTAATTGCTATTTTCGCTTTAATTTTTCTTGAATTTAACGGGTTGGACAAGCGCAGTCGTTTTTAAGTAAGAGGAGGTGAGTAGAATGCAAGGAAGTAAACTTTATGTTGGAAACCTTAATTACGCAGTAACTGAGGACCAATTGAAAGAATTGTTTTCTGCTTACGGAGAAGTCAAGAGTGTCAACTTAATCGAAGGCAAAGGCTTTGGTTTTGTTGAAATGTCTAGCCCGGAAGAAGCCGAAAAAGCAAAGGAAGCACTTAACGACAAGGAATACGAAGGACGAAACATGAGAGTTGACGAAGCACGTCCCGCAACAGACAAACCCCCAAGAAGAAGTTTCGGTGGCGGCGGAGGTCGCGGTGGCGATCGTAGCAGCGGCGGACGCAGAAGTTTTGGTGGCGGCGGAAGAAGATTTTAAAATTCCCTAAACCAAACGAAATATGATGGCTTCGGCCATTCTTTTTTCTATTTTTTTATTATATTTGTTTTTAAAGTATTTTGATTGTGTATTACATATGACTAATTCAGACAAGTACGTGATTGTCAGGCCAGAGAATCTGGAGCTGGTTAAAGAGGATATTCACCCGCATGATGAAGAGTATCTTGTCAGAGCTACGTATCTGATGCTTTGCGATGCTGACAGGAAATACTACAAAGGATGGAGGCCAAAGGAAATACTAAAGGACAAATACCCCTTATGTGTAGTTCATGAGGCACTGGGCATAATTGAAAAAGGCGGAAGGCACACGATGCTGCCAGCCGGAACTAGAGTAATTCCTGTGGCCAATGTCCCGTGTTTTGTTCATAATAAGTTAAAGTATGCCACTCGCGCGAAGACCGGCAGAGATAATTTATTGCTAAAGATTGCAACCAACAAGGAAAAGTACCCTGACAAAGGCAATGCTTGCGAGGCCTGCAGGCCTGGCGGGGCAGGAGAAACCTATTGCTATGACGGGCTTTTCATGTCAAGCAATGCAGACGGATTTTTGAGAGACAGATTTAATGTGCCAATGGAGTGCATAATTCCGGTTCCTGATGATGTTCCGAATGAGGTTGCTATTTTCACTGAGATAACTGCTGTTGCCTATGAAGGCCTTAGGCGAATGGGCGTAAATTCAAATGATGCTGTTATGGTTCTAGGAAACGGGCCATTGGGGTATTTGGCAAGCGCATTGCTCAGCAAGATATATAAAATACCGAAAGAGAAACTGTTTGTGACCGGACTTGATGACAAGACTTTATCTTATGTTAAGGACTTTGCAACTCCGGTTAATGTTGCAAAGGAAAAGATACCAAAAGCGCTTGAGAAGAAGATTGACAAGGTGTTTGAGTGCGTTGGAAAAGATGCAGCAGAGGAAACAATCGACCAAGCAATTAGAATAATAAAGCCAGGGGGAACTATTTTATTGATGGGGGTCAGTGAGAGAAAGATTCCTATTGATACGCGAACAGTTCTTTCAAAGGCGATTACAATAAAAGGAATGAGCCGCGCTCCGTCAGGTGCTTACAGAAAAGTCTTGAAGTATATGAAAAATAAAGAATTCCAGGAATTATTGAAACCACTAATTACTGATGTTGTAAAAATAAAAGAAAAGAAAGATATAGTAAAATCCTTTGATTTGTATTCTGCTCCGGGCCATTACGGCAAGGTTTTGCTGGACTGGACTGATTATTAAGCGTCGGCCATAATGAATTCATAGTTTTTGTAAATGAACTCAAAGAATGCCCAGTATGCGACTACTAATGTTAGTGCCATTGACCAGTAAACTAATTGTGTTCCTAAGTTTGGTATGTAATCAATTGGTGCCACACCAGGTGTGTAATATATTGTCATTAGTATGAGTGCCAGCATAATGACGCCCATTTGCATTCCTGCTTTCAGCTTTCCTGTTTGCTCTGATTTTAATATTTTTCCTTCTGAGACAGCCATGCTTCTGATTCCCTGCACAACCAATTCCCTCGCAAGCATTAATAGCATCATCCACATCGGGAAGAAGCCTTGTACAAGCATTACAATAAATAAAGTGTTAATCATCAGCTTGTCAGAAGTAGGGTCCATGAAAGAACCGAATTTTGTCTGCAGGTTGTATTTCTTTGCGATGATTCCATCTGCTTTGTCTGTTAAAACAGCGATTACAAAAAGAATCAATGCCCCAGTAACCGCCCAGAACGCGTCAAGGTAATACATTAGCAGTACAATGAAAGGTAGTGAAAAAAATCTGAACATTGTAAGCTTGTTTGGCAAATTCATGAATAATGTATCAACTATAAGTTTTTATAGATAATCAATACTTTCATTCTGGTGTAACAATGGCGTATGGCCCAGGTATAACTTCAGGTGGTTCAAAGTCTAATGTTAATGTTATTATATGGACTATTTTTGGTATTGTGTTTGTTTTGATTGCGGTTTATGTTATAATTTCGGCAATGGGTTACAATCCTATAGGTTTGCTCACAAGAGGCGGAGAGGATGTTGCCACAGGGATTAGTGACGCCGCAAGTTCAGAGGACTTTGAAAAAGTTTCTCAGGGCGCTGCGCTTTTTGACCCGACAAGGGAAGCAGTTATTGTACATTACTTTCCAAGCATAAATGGAGCCCCGCCTTTCAAGCACAGGGTTTACGCGTCCACCTATGTCAAGCAGAGGATGGTTCCGCACACATCAAAGGATTACAATGACTATGTGACGTACGAGGACGAGCAGATAATTTATGATGTTTCCTTCATACGCGGCAATATGCTGAGTGGTTCATACACGCAGGAAGACCTTGCCAACACAATCCTGGCATATGTGCACAGCATACCTTATGAGTCTGATTTGGACAATTACACGAAGTATCCGATTGAAACCTATGCAGAAGGTTCTGGGGACTGTGAGGATTTGAGCATGCTGTACGCAAGTTTATTGAAGGCCGCAGGATTTGATGTTGCAGTAATCCAATTAGGCGATATTCACGTTGGTGTTGGTGTTGTGTTGAACCTTCCGCCAAGCGTTGATAATCCAGTTTATTTTGAGGCCGGGGGAAAAATATACTATTACGCAGAGACTACCGGTACTGAGTTCCCAACAATTCCTGCGACGTGGGAAATTGGAGAAATGCCTTCGGAGTTAATGAGCCTTACTGCCAAGATTTATCCGATAAAGTAGGTGAGTAGATGGAAGAAGAATGCTGTCCTAATATTGATTTGAAGAAATGGAACAATAAGGAAATAGAATGGAAGAATAAGGTGTTTTATTCCCGGCCCTTGTATCTTTTTCTGCACATTCCGCTGAACATGGAAAGTGCAATTACAAAAGGCTACGCAGCTTTGACTGCGAAAGGATACAAAATGGAAGAGCCTGCGATGATACTTGAGAAAGAGAACGGCCTTTTTACTGGTGAAGTCCTGTTTAATATCAAGAAGGGAAAGAACCTTGACAGAAAAGTAAAAACAATCAGCGGAAAATTCCTTGCCAAGGCAATTAAAGGGGAGTACAAGGACGCAGGCAAGGTAGTCAGGCAGGTTATTGATGCAGTTAACAAGAGGCGGGGCAATCTTCCGGATGAAGTCTACTGCTGGTTTGCAAACTGCCCTAAATGCGCAAAGAAACAGGGCGGAGTCAAGATTATCGCCTTTGCACGCTTGGAATGATTTATATAGCTTTTTGCCTTATCTGATATGAATGATAGAGAAACAGGTCGTTGAGGCCGCGCTATTTTTGGCTGCTAAACCATTGTCAGTCCAGCAGCTGGCAGAAATTCTGGAAACTGGAGCAATGGCTGATGTTGAAACCGCAGTTAAAGAGCTGCAGAAAGATTACTCCACTAGAGATTCAAGTTTGGAAATCCTGAACATGGGGAAAGGGTACAAGATTCATGTTAAGCCGCAGTATCTTAGCAAGGTTTCTACTTTGGCAGCAACCACTGATTTAGGAAAGGGTGACCTTAGGACACTTGCATTTATTGTATTCAATCAGCCGGTGAAACAGTCAGAGGTTGTCAAGACGCGTGGAAGCAATGCCTACAGCCATATTAAGAAATTGAGAGAAATGTCTTTTGTCAGGGCAAAGAAAGAAAGGAACACCTATATCCTTGAAACCGGCAAGGCATTTAGAAAATATTTTGGCGAAGACCCGTCAACAATCAAAGAGCGACTTTTAGGTAGTGCGACTGCTGATGTGAATGCAGAAGTTGCAAAACAGGATGATGAAGAGCCTGTTGAACACTCAGAATAAGGTCTTTTGCTTGTTCTTGTCTATCATTTTTTTGGCAGTTGACCATTCTTTTCTAGCGAAATAAGGAAGTTCTCCGCGTTCTTTTACCCATGCTTCTAGGAACTTAACAGTTTTTTCATCGCTGGGGTAGCCCGAACCAATATCGCCGTGCCTTTCCCTTAATTTATCTATTTCCCTGTCTCTGGTTACTTTTGCTAAAATAGAAGCGGCACTGACAATCGGATATTTTTCATCTGCCTTGTTTTCAGAAACAAGTCTTGGTTTATGCTCTAAGTATTTTACAACCCGTTTTGCATAGTTTTCAGCTATTGAATCAGGAGAATCCAAATACAGCACGTCTAATTTTGTTTTCAAGCCATTTACCATCTGCGCAGAATACATTGCCTCGATTTCATTAAGGCTTTTTCTGAGCATCAGCTCGTTTAATTCGTCTACTGTAATCATCAGGATTTTGTATTCCTTTACAATGTTTTTTATTGCGTCGAACATCAGGTCTCTTTGTTTTGGCGTTAGCATTTTAGAGTCTCGAACATGTATCTCTCTTAATTCGTCTTCCTTGTCTTTCTCTATTACTGCAACCGCCATCACAAGGGGTCCGAAGACAGGTCCCCGGCCTGCCTCATCAATTCCTCCGATTAACACATTATCCCTATTGCTGAATATTTTCCAAAACGCCGTTTGCCTTTTCTAACTCTACAGTGAGTGTTGATTGCTGGCTTTCCGGCAGAGTGCTCGTTGTTGTGAATTCCTTGTATCCTACTTTGTCTACCCGGAGTGTGAATTCCCCGCCGGGAACTAAATTAAGGAAATTAAATGAGCCATCCCCTGTGGATACTCCGGTTTGCACTTTTGGATTCTCATTTACAATGTATTGAAGATAAATTCCTGCATCAGTAAGCGCTTTGCCTGTTGCTTTGTCTACTACAATTACAGTAAGCCTTGCGCTTCCGCCGGATTCAGTTTGGCTTTCCAAGAACCCGCTTGACTGCTGTTGTGTTAATTGCTGTATTGTCACCGGGTCGTACAATTTGAATGCCACAACCACGTAAATTACTATTATTAGTACCATAATTGCAAGTATGTTTCCTGCCATTCCACCTTTTTCATTCAATGAAATCACCTTGTCAATGATGTATAAACATAATCTTCTTAAATGCAATTTAAAATAAAAAGAAAAGGGAGAAATATCCCTTTTATTTGTTCTTCCAAATTAGGAAACCACCGGCCAGTACAAGTATTGAACCAAGGACTGTTAGATAAAGTCCCCAACCAACATTGACTGATATTAAGGATGAGCTTAGGCTTCCAAGGCTGCCTGTGGCCTTTGCAATTGCTGATCTTACGTTAATAAGGTCGTATACAGATATCAATGCAGATAAACCACCTAATATTAGTGTTGCCAATCCCATTTTGACTTTGTTTCCAGTTGAAAGGTAGGCTGTTACTGCTGCGCCAACGCAAAGGATTAATGTAAATAATCCATCGCCGTCAATTCCTGCCTTTTCTGCGGATAAAGAAGCAAATAAGGATGAATTAACAGATACAGATGCCCATGGTCCTATTGATCCAATTATTGCTAGTACTGCACCTATAAGCGCCATTTTCTGAAAGTTTGTCATTTCCATTAACTTACCTCCTATCTGTTGGGTTTAGTGAATATCTTGCTGTAAGATATTGTTACGAGTATTTAAAGTTTAGCAAAATATTTGTTTTATGGTGAAAGCGCAATTTGCTAAGATTAGAGAAGGTTCTACTGAAATAAAGGTTCCTGATTTGGAATATTACAGGCAGTTTGCCAAAGACCCGTCTTTTGAGGCGCCTGTTTTCTACAATCCCAAAATGGAATTCTCCAGGGACGTTTCAGTGTGCATGATTAGCAGCTACCAGAAACTGAATCATTATAAGCTCAGGATTGCCGACCCTCTTGCAGGCACAGGGATAAGGGGGATAAGGTATGCGAATGAGATTGAAAACGTGGAGAAAGTCTGGGTGAATGACCTTGATGAGTTTTCTGTTAAAGTGATTAAAGAGAATGTTAAATCAAACAAACTGAATAATGTTGAAGTAAGCAACAAGGACGCTAATTTATTTTTGGACGAGCACCAGCATGACAAGTTCAATGTGATTGACTTGGACCCTTTTGGGACCGCTATGCCGTTTTTGGATTCTGCTATAAGAAGTCTTTATCTGCACGGGGGATTTATTACCCTGACTGCGACTGATACCTCTGCTTTGTGCGGGGCTTTTCCTGAGTCCTGCATGCGAAGGTATTTTGCAGTACCTGCGCATAATGAGCATATGAAGGAAATCGGTGCAAGAATACTAGTCGGGGCAATGATAAGGCAGTTTGCGGTTTATGAAAGAACCTTTGAACCGGTTTTTACACAGAGCTCTGACCATTATTTCAAGGTTTTCGGAGTTGTCAAACCATCCCCGTCCATTGTCAAGAAGAATTTATCTCAGATTGGTTTTATCAAGTACTGCAAGTGCGGATATTTTGATGAATCCAAGTTTGAATTAACTGAAAGCAATTGTCCTGTTTGCAAAAAGAAGATGCAAGTGGCCGGGCCTTTGTGGTTAGGGGAATTGCATTCAAAAGAATATCTGGAAGAAGCATTGGATTTTGCCAAGAAATCAGAATTAGGAACTCAGAAAAGAGTAATCAAATTATTTGAAACGGTTATTGGGGAAGTTGGGTTCCCTGTTTTGTTTTATGATACTGATAGATTTTCAAAGAGATTGAAAAATCCCCCAAAGAAACTGGAAACTACAATGAATAACTTAAAGAAAAAAGGTTACAAAGTTGCAAAAACGCATTTTGTTCCTACTGCTTTCAAGACCGCTGCGCCGTTTAAGGAAGTCCTGAAGGAAATAAAAAAGAAATAAGGCCTATTCCTTTTTTTGTTTTTTGAGTTCTTCTTTCAAGGCCTTTTTTTCATCCTCAAGTGCTTTGATTTCTGCTTCGATTGCTTTGAGTTCATCCTCTGCGTTTACCGGGGGGTTTACAGGGTAGCTAGGGTAATCCGCGTAAGCAAATCTGCGGTATCCAAATCCACGTCCGTAACCTCTGCCGTAGCCACGTCCTCTTCCATAACCTCTACCGGCTCCGCAAGGGCCTGCACCCCATCCTGCACCCGGGCCTCCGCCCCATACAGGGCCTTTTCCATCATATCCTGGCATATTTTTCATCTCCTTTTAGCAGTTTCCTTTTTTGCCACCGGTCTTTGCTCCAACGCCTTGTCCACCGGCTCTTCCTTTACCTTGTCCTCGTCCGTCGCGAGGGCCTCTTGAACCACTTCTTGGTCCTGTTTTGTCTCTTCCTGGCATATTATATTCCTCCTTTGGAATTACGTGCTATTGCACGTATATATAATATGTGCATAAACACATATATAAACCTTTCGTTTTTTCTTATATTATATGGATAGAGGCAGGAGATGGCAAGGCCGGCAATTTGAGAGAGGCAGATGCCCGAAAGAGGTTAGAATAGGATTTCCGCAAAGGGTAATGCGTTTTGTCCCCCGGCCAAGAGCTTTTTCAGAAGGCACTACTTTTTTAAATCCTAAGGAATTAGAAGTATTACGGCTTACTGACATTGAGGATTTATCACAGGAAGAAGTCGGTAAGCGAATGGGAATATCCAGAGGTACGGTTTGGAGAACATTACAAAGTGCAAGGAAAAAAGTTGCGGACGCGCTTGTAAATGGAAAAGAAATTGAGCTAGTGGAAGAATTGAAATGAAGAAATTGTGGCTTGTATTTTTTATTTTATTATTTGCGGCCATGGTTCCGGCCCAGACTTTGGAAGTTTCAGAGGTTAATATTGAATATTATTATATTTCAGGATGCTCTGCTTGCGCATTACTTGAGCAGAGGGGGGGCTTGGATAACGCTAATGCCACAAACGGAATCACTGTTGAAAAAATGAATATTAGTGATCCCAAAAATGCGCAAAGAATGATTGTTGCATTGCAAACCTGTGGCGAAGCATTAGATGTAGTCCATACTCCTACTATGTTTGTCAACGGAGAATGCTTTATTGGGGTTCAGCCAATTGAAGAAAAAATAGAGCAAATAATTGAGGAAGTAAACTCGAATGGATCTGTTGCTGCTTTTGAATATGAAAATGTTACAAGCAAATTTGAATTAACGTATCCTTTTTTGCTTTTGGCGGCAATTGCAGATTCTGTCAACCCTTGTGAATTTGCAGTTTTAATTTTATTGATGAGTACGGTCTTGGCATCAAAAAACAGAAAGAAAGCGCTTTATTCAGGACTTTCATTCAGTCTGGCAATTTACATTTGCTATTTCCTAATGGGCGTTGGGTTGTTTTCAGCAATTAGCGCGTTGAGCATTACCCTTTATTTTTATAAGGCCGTTGGGGTTCTAGCAATACTTGTTGGAATTTTCAATTTAAAGGATTTCATTAAAGTTGGTTCATTGGGTTTTGTGATGGAAGTTCCAATGTCTTGGCGACCAATAATGAAAAAAGTTATTAAATCAACAACTTCTGTTCCGGGAGCTTTTTTAGTTGGGTGTGTTGTTAGTTTGTTCCTTACGCCCTGCACTTCAGGCCCGTATATAGTGATTATCGGAATGCTTGCCAATTCGGCTACTATGTGGGCGGCAATACCCCTGCTTTTAATCTATAACATAGTATTTATCCTTCCAATGATAGCTATAACGCTATTTGTTTACATTGGAATGACTACCCCGGAAAAAGCCGAGAAATGGAGAAAGCCGAGAACAAGATACATGCACCTGATTGCCGGATTAATGATGGTAATTTTAGGTGTGGTTATTTTACTTGATATTATCTAAACTTGCTAATTTGCCTGCGGCTTCTTAAACAAAGTTTATTTGCGCATAAAAAAAGAATTTAAGCTGGAATGTCTAATCCCAGCTTGGTTTTAAGTTCTCTGTAGCGGTTCCTGATTGTAACCTCAGTTACCCCGACTACATCAGCAACTTCTTTCTGTGTTCTTCTTTCGCCTTTCATTAATCCAGCAATATACACTGCGGCTGCGGCTACGCCTGTTGGGCCTCTTCCACTTGCAAGGCCTTCGTTAAGGACTTTCTTCAGGATTTTTCTTGCTTCTTCCTGTGCTTCTCCTGAAAGACCCAATGCGCTTGCAAATCTGGATACGTAGTCCAAAGGTGTGGTTAACGGAACATTGACTCCAAGTTCTCTTACAAGGAACCTGTATGTCTTTCCGATTTCTTTTTTGTTGGAGTGTGAAACTTCAGCTATCTCGTCTAAAGTTCTTGGAACTCCCTGCAGTCTGCAAACCATGTATACAATAGCTGCTACTACAGACTCGATTAATCTTCCTCTGATTAGTTTCTTTTCAACTGTTTTTCTGTAGTACAGAGACGCTGTTTCAATTATTGGCTCTGGCAAGCCCAGGAATGAGCAAAGTCTTCTCAGTTCTTTTAATGCCGTTGATACGTTTCTTTCTGTTGAACTGATTCTGCTTGTTCTGCCATGCCATTTCATCAATGTATACATTTCTGCTTTCATCTGCGGAGACAAAGGATTTCCTTTTGCGTCCATTGAACCTTTTCTTATTGTAGTAGTGAAACCCCTGTTTGCTATACTGTGCTTCATTGGCGCTCCGCCACGTGCTCTTGCGTCTCTCTGTGATGAATTAAATGCTCTCCATTCTGGATGTGCATCCATTGTTCTCTCATCAATAACAAGACCACAATTGTGGCAAATGATTTCACCGCTTTCTCTGTCTTCGACTATGCGCGGACTCCCACATTCAGGGCATACTCTTTCTTCAACCATGCGACTACACCTTCTTTTAATAAAAAATAATTCGAACTCCTTCTAGAATAAATCGAACTAGTCTCTTATTTAAGTTTATTGCAAAAGTTATATAAATATATTCCGAAATTATGTATAAGTCAGGCTTACAAAAGGACGGCGTTTACGACTCCGTCTTGTCCTGGCCGGCTTGTAACGCGAGCTTTTCCAATTTCGGTCTCTATTACGGCGTTTTTGGTCGCAATATTCCTTCTAAGGTAGTGTTTGTTGGCTAAATTCTCTTTAACTTCGACAATTGCCACTTTTTGAACCTTACCATCCTTTCCTGCGACATTTGCGTACTTGGCTCGCTTTGCCTTGATTTTTACTATTTTGCCGGTTTTTTTCTTTTTGACCCTTTTTTCCTCTAGTTCTTTGCCGACTAAACACTCTGAAAAGAAACCGCCTTTTTGCGAGGCTTTCTTCTTTGCCCTTCTAAGGCTGGTTCGTATAGCCCCAGTTTTTGTTCTTTTTGATTTTTGTCTCCATTCTACCATTAATTCACCTTAAATATGAACTCAAGAATGAGTAATAAGATATATTGATACTGCGTGGAAGCATATTTAAAGCTTGCTTTTTCAATATAGTAATGGTTCTTGAATTGATTCTATTAAGCACTTTTGCAGTCAGCCTGATTGCATTTATAGGAATATTAGTACTTTTTATCAAAGAGAAACTACTAAACAAAATACTATTTTTTTTAGTTAATCTTTCTGCAGGGGCCTTAATGGGCGGGGCATTGTTGCACCTTATTCCTGAAGCTGCGGAAATAGTGTCATTTATTGATATTGGAATTTGGGTGCTTATAGGTTTTTCACTATTCTATTTGGTTGAAACGATTTTGAAATGGAGACACTGCCATGATATAAAATGTAAAATTCACACATTTGCTTATATGAATTTGTTGGGTGATGGAGTTCATAACTTTATAGACGGGTTAGTTATTGCGGCTTCATATATTATTAGCATTCCTTTGGGAATTGCAACAACTTTGGCAGTGGCCTTGCATGAAGTGCCCCAGGAAATAGGAGATTTTGGGGTTCTCGTATATGGGGGCTTTGATAAGGTTAAAGCCGTGATTATGAATTTTATTTTTGCTTTGACTGCTATTTTTGGGGGTATTTTTGCCTTTTTTGTAGAGCCGTATCTTCCATTTTCCATTGCTCTGCTTCTTCCTTTTGCAGCAGGAAACTTCATTTATATTTCAGCTAGTGATTTGCTTCCTGAAACTAGAAAAGAATCCAATAGGTTGCGCTCGTTAATCTTATTCTCTATTTTCCTTTTAGGCGTAGGTCTTATGTGGGCCGTTAGGTTCATATAATTAATGAAACTATTTAGGTTATGGATAAGATTTGTATTTCTATAGGCACTGTGGACATAGATGATTTGGATTCTCTTTTGGATTGGATGAAGGAGAATGTCAGAGACAGGGTATTGCAGGTTCTGAATGCCGAGCATATTGTTTCAGTCAGTCAGATTGAGTTTGCATTTATGGAAGCCCTTGATGCAATGCAGGAGAAAAATAATATTGCCAACAGCCTGAACAATGAGTTCCTTTTGAGATTGGCAGGGGTAAGGCAAGTTGACAAAGCTATTGCTAATTTTGGAATCAAAAAGGGAAAGAACAAAGCAATCATTGTGGTTTCCGGAAATGACTGCAAGAAGGTAATGGAAGAATTGATTTCTAAGTTTTATTTTATTGTGGATGATTTTGTTTTGGACATCGATGATAAAAGATTTAATTCCTTGAAAAAATTTTATCAGATAGAGGACAAGCAGATAAACCTTGTCGGCGGAAAAAAAGAAGACGCACTTACGAATCTTGTTCTAGAAAAGGTTGCCACCCTTGAGCTTTGAGAAGTATTTTTTCGTATTCTTCTAATTCAAATTTATCGTCTTTAGAAATTTTTGTTATTGTTTCTTCTGCAAT
>JAFGOX010000041.1 GCA_016926295.1 Candidatus Iainarchaeum sp. | reverse complement strand
TATTTTCGG
This sequence comes from Candidatus Iainarchaeum sp., assembly GCA_016926295.1. GTDB lineage: Archaea > Iainarchaeota > Iainarchaeia > JAFGOX01 > JAFGOX01 > JAFGOX01. The sequence goes on along the minus strand of JAFGOX010000041.1, from coordinate 35,182 downwards.
GTGTTCGCCTGCTGCTTCCCCCAGCATTGATGCGACGTTTGCATCTATTTCCTTTAATATATCCGGAGTTGGAAGTACATCGCTTGTTGAGGTTGGTGATAAGAAATCTTTTCCTGCATTCGCCAGGTCAGTTGCTATGTCTCCTGCGTCTGCAGCGTCTTCCTCTTTTGTAAGGTGGCCTGTGACGAAATAACCACCTGTTGTATCAATGCAGTCGCCAACTACGTACTCATTGATTACCCACTGTCCAAGAAGTGTTGGCACTAATGCTGCAATCCCGACAGGTCCTGATGCTGCAGCGAATGAAGTTCCAAGTATCGGCCACATGTTGTTGTTGAATGCGGTCAAAATAGTTGCCGCACTCAGGTTTAATCTTGTTCCTTCGCCCATTGTTCCTGTCTTCTCTAATAAATCATAAGTTAACGGATTGTCCGAGCAGCCTTCTTTATTGTTAGCTGCGTCTCCGATATTTATCTCGCCTTCTGAAAGTCCGCCCTCACCTGCGGCCATGCGCATTGAAAGGTCTGTGTGGTGAGCGTATGTGGCAACAACAGGTCCTAATTCCCTGTCGTCTGAGTCAGGAAGCTCAAGCGCATACATTCTCAATGCATTTGCAGAGAAGCTTGTTTTTCCGTTGTTGATTATGAAAACGCCTTCCTGCGCAGAGAAAGATGCCTCTTCTTCTGTTTTTCCGAATGGCAGTGAAGTTACATACACCTGTCCGTCTCCGACGTGGTCTGTTCTTTCCTGGTCGTCAATCCATGACTGCACCCCGTCTCCAACTACTGGCAGGTTTGCTGGAAGCCTTGCAAGCAGTACCATGTAGCTTTGCAACAGGTTTCCATTTCCCAATCCGTCAGCAGAGAAGGGGTTCTTCGGGTCGTCTTCCCTGTTGTATAAAATGTCAATGTAAGCGTCATCGTAAATTTCATTTTCACTTCCGGGCTTCATGTAGACTGTGCTCCAGTTTGCAGGTATTCTGTAAGCTGCGAAGCTTGCGACTGGAAGTCCGATTGCCCCGCCGGCAGTTCTCAAAATGTTCCTTCCTACAGGCCTAAGTATTAACTGATAACCATAATAGCCTGTGTACTTTCCGAATTTTGCTGCGTAGGCTTTTGCCACACTTTGCTGGTCTGCTGCTGAAGGCAGGTATTTTTCACTCCATGTTTTTGGAAGCGCAGGTATTTTTCCTCCTGCTTCTTCAGTTAGGCCTATGTAGCCTCCGCTACTAGTTGATTTTGTTAATACATCTTTTTTTATGATTTCTTTTGAAAATGCTTCAGCGTCAGTTTTGTCAATGGTTACTTTATATGTAGCGCCCTGGTCAGTAACAAATTCAATTGTTCCGCCATTAAGCACAGCTTTCTTCTGCTCGTTTATTGCTATTTGTTTGTAGATTTCTTTTTGTTGGTCTGTTGCTTGTGCCCAGTCCAGTCCCGGGGCTCCACCTGTTGTGGCATCAGTGGACCATCTGTATTTTGCAATTTGCTCTGTTACTTCATCATCTAAAATTTTAAGGTTATCAGGTGCAGTAACCTTAGGGTCAGGCACCCTTACAAAATCACCAATCCCCCCTGTGGGGTTTGCCTGTGCTGCTTTCTTTAACGCAGCATCATCGTAAAGATTATCAGCTACATTAGTTATGTCGCTGGTTTTTGCATCTGGTGCTATCGCACTAGCGTAATCGTCTTCAGAGACCCATCTTCCTTTTTTTGAGTTATAGAAGCCTCCGCCAGCCTTTGCCATGTTTGCCTCTTTCTTTGCAACTTCGGTTCTTAATGCCTGCAATTGAAGTCTTGCCGCATCGTCTGTTTCGCCCAAACCTCGCGGGCTCATTTTCTTGTAAATGTCATCAAGTGCCCCGTCAATATCTTTTACGCTTTTGAATGATTTGTACCCTTCATCCCCGTATTTTGATCTGAGAACATTACTTGACTTGAATTTTGCTTCTATCATGTCCGCAACTTCGTCTTTGTAAGCCCCCGGATAGGATTTCTTGACTATTGTTTTGAGTATGGGGATTGATTCTGTCCATGAGTCATCGCCGACAACCTTAAGTCTTTCCAGAACCGATTTTCCGCCAAGTATTTTTGTTGTTGCGACCTTTCCGACAACCGGCGCGGCAATTGTAACAATGTCAACAACGCTCAAAGTGAAGTTGAATGTTTTCTCGAATTCGCTGAATATGATAAAGTTGCAGTTGTTCCCTGAGGAGCAAAGCATGTTTGAGTTGAAGCTTGCGTTAATCAGAGTGTTCTTCTTTGTGTAGTCCGGTGCTGCTCCGACTTCTGCTTTCAGGTCTGCAATCAAGTCATTGTCACCGTAAACGCCCTCGCAGTTTTGCCTTGCCTCTTCTGTTGTTGCAGAAAGACATTGCGCAACTCTGAGGTCTCTTGTTATGTGCGCACCCAAAGAGAACGGACCCAGACATACCTGGTTGTCCAAAGGATGCCCGGCCCAGAAGAATTCCTCTGTTGATATTTCCTGGTCGTGCGCAATCTCTCCGGATTCGTCTGTTGTCACGATTTCATCTACATCTGATTTTACCCCTGTTAGAACTCCTCCTTCAACTGACTGGAAAGTTACTGGGGAATCTCCACCATACAGTCCTTGCCAAAGTCTGTCAACATCTTCTTTGCTCAGGCTGATTGTATCACAGCCCGCGCGGTCATTGCAGTCCAAAGGGCCCGTATATGCCTGTGCGTCTACTGAACTTGCAACCACACTTAGCAAAATAAGATAAATTGCGCAAACGCTTAAGGTGGTTTTGATATACTGATTCATTTTCTCACATGAAGAACAGCATGTAAGCCAAGCTTGGATAGAACCAAGGTAAAATATAGCTTATTAGTACGAATATGAACACTGTGACATATGTGCCTGCCAATACCCCCACAATCCAGCCCTGTTCATGCTTAATTTTAGCTTTCACCTTATCATATATATAGTCGCCCACGAATATAAAGGGTAATGTAAAGGTTGTAAAGGCCAGGGATTTAAGGAAAACCGAGAATAAAGCAGCCATAAATGTGTAGATTACATTGTCTATAGGATTTTCTATTATCAGCCCGTCTTCAGGGGTTGAGCTTTGATATGGCGAGATTATTGACGGGGTGAAATACAGTATCGTTGACACTATGAATATTAATATAAAGGATACAAGGAGCACAAGCATTATCCATGTCCATCCTTCAAGATGCTTTTGGAAGTGCCTGTAAAGATAAACTCCGATGAAAACCAAGGGGATAATTAACAATGTAGGAATCAATGCTCCAATAAGTGCAAAAACCGGAAGCCAAAGTAAATCCAGAACCGCCATATTATCACTATCTATAATTACTGCTTTGCATAAAAACTTAACTTTTTATATAAGCCACAGGTTAGTTGTAAGCGCACAATAAATGCGCCAAATAATTAGATGATGCCACATATTCCTATTCTGTTTATAGGATGCTGTTCAGGTGAAATTATGAATGTTAAAGTAATTTACTCAACTCTCACAGGAAATACTAAAAAAGTAGCTGATGCAATTGCCGAGGAGATTGGTACAACTGCTGAAGACGTGAAGAACGTAGTTTCAATCGGCGATGTTGATTTGCTGGCTGTGGGTACAGGTTGCTATAATAAGTCTGCGTCCAAGGAAATAGTTAAGTTCCTCAATAGCTTGGATGATTTGGTCGGTCTGAAAGTTATTTTGTTCGGGACTTACGGTTTTGACGATGATGCCCTGCGCGAGATGGCAGATATATTAAACGCTAAAAGCGCAAACATTGTAGGGAGATGGGGCTGTAAAGGTAGCTTGTTATACTTATTACATAACAGAGGATTGCCTTCTGAGGGCGATTTGATGGAGGCCAGGAAGTTTATCCGGAAACTCAAGGAAACCAAGAAGATTTAAATAATCCTGTTTGTTTTATAGGAAGATGTCTGACGTCTTGATATATGCCCTTCTTGTACTGGGGTCTGGTTCCTTTGGGTATGCAATAACCCGTTTAGCCTTGCCGGAAGTACGTTCATGGCCAATGGACTACAAAATGGGCGCAAGCGTTATTATTGGCGGGGGCGTAGCATTAGTTAGCATTTTTATCGGATTGTTTTTCCCTTACTTATTGTATTTTTCATTATTGGGTATTGGCGCAGTGTCAATACAGGTTGTAAAGACAAAATCCGCATTGTTTACACCATCTGAAATAGAGGTTGCAGTCCCTAAGAAGTATCTGGAGACAAGAGTTGCAAAGGCCGAGAATGTTCCAATGAATGTCCTTTACAAGAAACTAAAAGAGAGAAAGCCGGAAGCTGAGGCGAGAATAGTAAGGGCAGAGAAACCGCGCAAAGGAATTTCAATTCCCAAAGTTCAGATTCCGTTTATCAGCAGGCCAGAGATTGAAGTTGAAGAGCCAGAACTTCTTACAGTTGTCACTCCAAAAGAAAAGCGTGCGATAAAGGTTTCAAAAGAGTCTTTGCCGAAAGAGAAGACATTGAAAGAAGCAGTTGAAAAGAAAGAAGAGATTCCGTTAGTTGAAAAGCCGAAGAAAGGTTTGTTTGGATTTGTGAAGAAACCGAAAGCGCCGAAAGCAGAAAAGCCCAAACCCGAGAGAGCTGAAAAGCCAAAACCGCAAAAGGTAGAAAAGCCAAAAGAGGAAAAGAGACATCTTAGCTGGAGAGAAAGAAGAGAGGAAAGAATGCGAGCCGTTCCCATGGCCGCACCGCCCGCACCAGGGGCAGTAGCTCCATCACCGCCACCTGCCGAGAGAAAGCGTGGCAGGGAAAGACCTGAAAGACATGGAAGAAGGGGTCGACCAGGGCGCGAAGCCGCACCAGCACCTACATTTACCGAAGCACCGCTTCCATCAGTGGGCTTTAGTGAGGAAATGCCAAAACTTAGTGTAATTGGAGAGGGGGAGAAACCTCTGAAATTCGGGGAAATATCAGACCTCGATGCAGAGCCAACAATGGATAATGAACTTTCAATAGTTGATCTAGATAAAGGAATTGGAAAGAAAGACCTGCCTTCAATTGATGATATGGCAGAGCTTGATGTAATTGGTGCCGATGCAGGAACACAGAAAGTCAAGACCACTGAAAAGAAAGCATGCAAGACCTGCGGTTCGCCGCTGAAGAAAGCGATTTTCTGCTCGAGTTGCGGAACACAGTTCTGCCCTAATTGTGCAGAGTCAGTTAATGTAAAAGAAAACACGACTGAGTATACATGCCCCAAGTGCAAATCAAAAGTAATTGTTCAGAACAAGTAGTTTAAGCTGCAAGTACAGGGGTTATGAAAAACATTATTATCAAAAACAGAACCGTTGTTAATGCGGCCTTGAATGTATTGAATCTGAAATACTCCCTTGTTGTTATTGTGAATATTGTTAACAGCCAGGCAAACAAAACAACCAAAACAATCTGGTACAGGAACAATATGCCGGCCCCTGCAAGTAATATATATGATGTCAATGAGAATGCGATGCTGAACGGAGCGAATATTATTCCGATATTTCTTGCATAACCTGTGAACATGTGCCTTCCGCCAAGGACGAATGCTGCGGCATACATTGCACCACTGACAATTATCCAAAGGAATGCGAGTGCCACGGGCATTGCCACAATTCCTATTGCTGCGATTTCAAGTCCTATGTCCGGAGCTGCAGAACCAAAAAGAATCTTTGTCGTGCTTATTCCCATGCTTCCGGCTATCATTGCCCTAATTATGTTTATTACGCCTACCAAAACACCGGCAAGCAGGATGGAAATCAACGCGTCCCTTAACTGTGATTTCTCTTTTGAAAGTTCTTTCATGTCTATTTTCAGTGTGAAAATATCCATCCATTGCCTGAAAAGCTCAGAAAACATCATACTAACAACCGCCATAAACGTTTAAAAATCAACCTTTGGTAGTTTTATAGATAGGATGAAGGTAATTCTGCCTGTTCTTTTCGGACAGGATTTTGAGAAGGCCTTTTTGAACAATATTGTCAAGGAGGCTGATGATGCGATTGTTTTGGGCATAGTTGATGCAGAAAGAATGGGCAAAGCGTCAGGCTCTGAGCTAGGGCATATATCTGAGATTGAGAAAAAGGTTGAGATGATTGAGGACTATCTTATAAGAAAAGGAGTCAATACAAAGGGAATAGTCCAATGGGGGGAAATAGAAAGGATTATTGCAAACACAGCGAAACTGCACAAGGCTAATAAAGTCATCCTGCTTTTTACTCCTGAGGATTTCTTTTCAAAAGTTGTAAGGAACCTGAAAAAGGACTTGAAATGCACACTGGACGTTGTTTGAATAGGTGATTGAATGAAAGTAGTTAGCGGAGAATTAGTTGAGGACAAGGTTATCGTATCTGACATGGATTTTGCCAGTGAGATGAAGCAGAAAGGCTATGGTGAGCTGAAATACAAAAAGCTCATGCTTAGTATGTACGAAGCAGCCTATCTTGTTGAAAAGGGAAGGCTTGAAGTAGTTTCAAGCTCAAAGGCACTTTCTTTTGAACAGTTAATGAAAAAAGGCGAAAAAATCGAGAAGCGCTTCATGTCGAAATACGCTGTTTACAATGATATACGCGAAAGGGGATACATAGTCAGGACCGGATTGAAATACGGAACTGATTTCAGGGTCTATCCGAGAGGAAAGTCAATGGATGAAGCTCATACTGAATTCATTCTGCATATTCTTTCTGAGAATCAGGATGTCGAGGCATTTGATTTTGCCAGAGCTGCAAGATTAGCTCATGGGGTAAAAACTAGTCTGGTTCTTGCACTTGTTGATGCAGAATCAGATGTTACTTATTACAAGATAAACTGGTTCAGGCCTTAGTCTCCTAATTCTTCCTCAGCTTCTTTTGAAGTTTCTGGTTCCGGAGCAAGTACGGGCCTTTCTTTTCTGAACCTGCTTATTATCTCGTCTTTGTATCTGTCCCAAGCCAAGTAAAGTAATCCGGTTGCAAGGAACAGGATAATCACACTTTCTATTGAGAACATTCCCAATGAGAACATACCAACTGCCGGCACATTGTATTCGCCGATTGTGACCGTCTCTTCTGCGACCTTGCTTCCGTTTTCGTAAAGTGAGACATGGATTGTTTTTGGTTCTGTCACACTTTCATTCGGGGTGATGTAAACATGAACTGATTTTTCCTCTTTCGGGTTAATTGTTATTTCTGAGACTTCTGAAGTGAATTTCCAACCTGAAGGCAGGTCATCTATTCTGATTTCTGCATTTTCATATGAGCTTTCTGTATTGTTCTTGAATGTGACAACTGCGTCGACAACATTCTGCTTTCCGTCTTTTGTATTCATTTCTGATTGTGAAACTGTTGAGCTTGTTTCAACATCCTCTTTCAGAACATTAAGATAGAAAGTTACTGCTCTTGTAATATCATTCTTTACTGTAACCCTTACTCCGTATTTTCCTTTTTCCAGATCTGTTGGAACCTGCATTGTAAGATTTATCTCTTTTGTTTCTCCTGGCTTAAGTCTGACTGAGTTCTCTGATAATTTCGCCCAGTCTACAGTCGAGCTAAGTATCAAATCCTTTGCCTTGTCTCCGGTGTTCTTTACAATTACTGTTCCTTCAACTGTCTCTCCGCCGTAAGTTTCAATTTCCTCGGGGCTTGCAGAAACCAACAGGCCTTCTCTTTCCATAACATTCAGACAAAGGTTTACTGTTGAATATAGTCGGTCTGTTGATTTTTCTCTTAATTCAACCAGAACACTCTGCTCTCCAAGATCTGCTTCGTCCCCGACTTTCACAGTTGCGATTCTGTTTATTTTTTCACCGCTTCCCATGTTTGTCACATAACTGAATGGTGTGATTATTGTCTCAACGTCATCTGGCTGTTCCTCTACAGCAAAGTTAAAGCTTTTGGACGGCCCCACGTTTTCCACCCAAAGGTTGAATATCTTGCTTTCCCCTCTGTACAAATCCACACAGTATTCAGGCTCATAAGTAAAATTCACATATGCTGGGCCTTCGGGTCTTTCAGTGATATGCAATAATAAATATGCTTTTGCAGACTCATTGCTTGAGTATGCCTCGATTTCAATGTAATAATCTCCGGGGTTGGCATCCCATGGCGCATAAACATACAAATCTGTGCTGGTATCGTTTGAATTCATGTAGAAATAGCTCTTATTTGTGTATGCGTTTACTGAATAAGGTTCATTTACGTAAATATTAACCCCCAAAGGGATAGTGTCGCTGTGAAGGTTCAAAGTAACGGTCTTGTTGCTGCCTGCCTGAAGAGTGATTTCGTTTGGTTGTGTGTTTACACTTAGGCTGGCTGCATTAACTACTGTAGCTATGAAAATAAGACATATTAGGACACATAATTTCTTCATTTAGGCACCTTCTTTTTAAGGGTTATTAAGCCTTTATATTGGCTTAAAAGCCTTATTTGAGCTTATTTTACTTTGTTCTCCCCTTGATTCTCCCCTGTTACACCTACTTATGGGTAACACTAATATAATATAAGTGGGCACATGTTTAAATACTTTACTAATGTTATTATAGTATAGTAGATACACTTTGAGGTAGAGGAGTTGAAATAAAATGGAAAAGTCAGCATTAGACTTATTGTCAAAACTTGGACTAAACCAGTATGAGTCTAGAACCTACTATGCATTGTCAAAGAATGGTTCAGCCACAGCTGGTAAAATAAGTGCCTTGGCTAAGATACCTAGACCTAGGCAATATGATGTTTTAGCATCCCTTGAGAAAAAGGGCTTTGTCATGGTACAACCCGGCAGACCTGTAAAATACAGCGCAAGGGAAATAGCAGCAGTTTCAGATGTTCTTAAGAAAACAAAAGCTTCTGAGCATGAAGCGCACATTAAGAGCATTGATTCAATCACTGGAGAACTTAAAGACGTTCTTGTTTCTGATTCTGGTAGCGATATTGCTGATTCTGCGTCAATGGACCTTGTATGGACATTGAGAGGAAGAGGTAACATCTACACAAAGATGCAAGAGCTTATTGAAAATGCAAGCCAGAACATTGTCATATCGACATCTGAAGCAGGGCTTGCAAGAAAATCAACAACACTGCAGAAATCTTTGAAGGCCGCAAAGAACAAAGGCGTAAAGATAAGCATTAGAGCACCGATAAAAGGCGCAAATGCAAAAGCTGCAGAGAAGTTGAGGGATTATGCTACTTTGAACCACGCAGAAAACGGATACAGGTTCATGTTGTTCGACAACGACCACGCAATTTTGCTTTTAACTCCTGAAGCAAAAAACGGTGGCGCAAAGAACGAAGTTGCCTTGTGGGTAAGAAGCCAAGAATTTGCCCAAAATTTCCAGAAACTTCTGAAATAAGATAATTCTTCTCTATTTCAAGTGTATGCAACGCGGGCAGCTTTTTTTGGGCTGTCCCGTTCATTCTTTTTATTCTTTTTGTATTTTGTTTTTAGCAATGGGAACACTTCAGGTTTTTGCATTCTGCGCTATGGCCCTGATTTATGTTCCGAAAATATCTGGAAAACTTTTTGTTGTTTAGTCTTTTGTAACTACTTTTGAATCCAGTCTAAATCAAAACCTTTATAAAGAAAGTATGCTTATTAAAGTCACTTCATATATGGAGGTGAAGATTAAATGACAGCAGAAACACTCCCAACAGCCGTTTATGCTAAGTTGTCAGCTTTCTTCGCAGATACCGCAACTGGCATTCTGGGTGCATTTTTAGCACTTATTGTTGTATTGCTTTTCTTTGCTATTGGTTATATCGTAGCATGGATAATTACAACAATTGTCAGGAAAGCCATGGATGAGTTTGAAATAGAGGAAAAGATAGCGAAACAGGGAATTACACCGACTCTAGGAAAATACACATTAACAACAATAATAAACTTCTTTCTTACACTGTACATAATATTCTTGTTCCTTGGTCAAGCTACAGAAATCGTAAGCCTTGGATACTTCTCAACAGTAATACTTTGGGTATTAGCATACCTTCCTGGCTTAGCACAAGGTATCTTGATCGTTGTCGCAGCCTTACTATTCGCAAGGTACATTGGTGACATGATCATTGGAAAGAAAGAACTAGCAATGGCTGAAAGCGTAGCCTTTGTAATAAAGGTATTTGTAGGATATATGGCATTAGTAATAGCATTACCAATGTTCTTACCGGGTGTTGACATATCAATACTTCAACAGGCATTTGTGCTTTTCGTAGCTGCAGTATCTGTAGCATTAGGTGTTGGAGTAGCAATCGCACTTGGATGGGGACTTAAAGACCCAATTGCCATATCAGCAAAGAAACACCAACAAGTATTCGATGGTTTCTTCGAAAGATTAGAAGCAAAACCAACTCGAGTAGCAGCCAAGAAAAGAAGGTAAAAATCTTTCTTGTCTTCTCTATTTTTTATTTTTATTTTTTAATGAATCAATCAGTTCGTTCCTTTTTCTTATCAGTGGGTCTGCCTCGATATCTATCATTTTTAGTTTCATCTTATTGAACTCGCTCATAAAGAACTCGTCTTTCTTAATATCTTTGAAGTCAACAATCGGGCCCATTATTTGGCATTTCTTTATTGCATTAAACATGTCTTCGGGGGTCAGTTCAATTATCCTTGTTATTTCGTCAGTTATCCGGGTATACTCAGGATTTTTTTTTATTTCCTCATAATCCATATTAATTCTCCAGAAGTTTCTCCCGCATTCTTTTCATATGCAGCCTTTCTTTATTTACCTTAATCTGCAATAAGTATTTGTCCCAGATTAAACTGTCCAGCCTCTCATTTTGCGTGTTAGGATTTAAATCGTCCCTTGCTGCCAAATTGTCTATTCTTTCTGTCAATTGGTTTATTTCCAGCTCGGCAGCCCGAAACTGCTCAACACCCCAGTCTCTTCTCAATTTCTTCACGATTTATTATGCTATTAGTAATATTTGTATTTTTGGTTCGTTGATTGTTGATTTTTAAAAATAATGCCTCATCTGCTCTTCCTGCTTTCTTTTTGCAAGCTCCTGTTCCTTCGTTGTTCTTTCGTATTCATATCGTCTAACTAAATTAGAGATAAACATAATCAACAATACCGCGCCGACTATTGCAAGCACAGCCTGCAAAACGCCCCCGCTAGCTCCAAGGAATAAACCGCTTCCTCCCAAAGGGGTAAGTTCTTCGTTTATTTCAATAGTCGTTGTTCCTGTCTTCTGTCCGGCATAGTAAATGCTGATTTTTGCTGTAGCATCCCTGGTCTCACCGATTGGAATTATTTTGATTTTTGTTTCCGCAATTTCCCCGGAAAAAACCATGAACGAGTCTCTTTCTATCTTTACGCTCCAGTCTTCGGGAATGTCCTCAACTACTATTTCCTCTGCGACTGTATCAAACGGATTCTCATTTTTTACAACTAAAGTGAATTCATTCTCGACATTGTTTCCGACTATTTTTCGTTCCAGATCTTTTGTTTCCAAAGTCAATTGCCCGATTTGTGTTATGGGTTCGGTTATTGTTTTATCATTTGCCTCAGTAGTTTCATAGACCAGAAGCCCCAGTTCCTTTCTCAATGTATGCCCTTTGTAATTCGCAAAGAACTTTACTGTGTTGTTCCCTGCGTCATTGTTTGTCGGGTAAACAGTGAACTGTATATTCTTTGAGTCATAAGGGCCCAGATAAACATTGGTTGTATCGCACTCCCACTTGATGCGGGTGTCAAGTCCTACGTCAACACTTATTCCGTCATAGCTCCTGTTCTTCAGCACAAATCCGAAAGTCAGGCTTTGCCCTGCCAGACTTGACATGTCTGAAGGCCAGTTGGTTATTTCCACATTCTCATAGCTTAAGCTGTCACTGGTTGTATTCCCCGAGCCGTTTATCACGTAAAGTGACAGATAGCCCTCATTCACACAGCTTGTGCTTCCGTCGTATCTTACTGCATTGAAATTAATCTGCTTTTGCCCGTTGCTTGCTGAGCTGGGGACATAAACCCTGAAGTCAACCCACTGGCCCCTTCCGGGGCTTAAGGATTTTGTTAATGGGTCTATATCATAACTGTAAGGACTGTTGGTTGTGAAAATAAGGTCAATTGTATCGCTGCCCTTGTTGGCAACATATATCTTGTACAGTATTGAACTGCTTGCGCTGACTGTTGTGTCAGTCGTGTAGTTAGTAATATCTACATTGCACTCATACGCATTAACAAAAAAAGGCAAAATTAACAATAGCAGTATTAATCTCCCCGCCCTCATATATAAACTAGAGCGTGGAAACATTTTTAAATAGGAAATCAGCCAGGTTGACCTAATACATTTAAAGCCTTTTTTACGCTAATGCTTAGTATCTCACATCCGACTTTTAGGGAAGGTAGCTCAGTCGGGAGAGCGCTCGGCTGAAGACCGAGAGGCCGTGGGTTCAATTCCCACCCTTCCCACTTTATAAATGCTTGTTCTCCTACTTTAGAAGAAGATGATGATGTGAACAAACGCTGACTTAGGAATGATGAGCAAACTGGCTACTGATTCACATTGTATAAATTTGTTCACAAATTGCCAGTAGAAATAGCTTATTTTTGCGCTAATTGTGCTTTTTTCATTCTTGTTGCTGATTTGAAGTAAACTTTTCTTTTGCAGATACTACAGGTTGCCAGTGCAATAAAACGCTTTGCCTGCTTCTTAGTGCCTGTAGCCTTTGGCCTGTTGGCACCATAACCCATGAAACGTTTTCCGTAGACAAATCTACTTTTCTTTCTCATGAAGTCTCGCTTACCCTTTTTCCATTCCTTGAGCTTGTGCTCGGAGTGCTTGTTGCATTTAGGGCAGTACATATTGATTTTCAATGGGAATTCCATACTTTAACACCTGTTATATACATTTAAAAAGACTTGTGCGTTAGTTGGTTAAATTCAATATATAACCTATGCAGGCAAAGGTTTTAATAAGGAGATGGTGGTAGAGATGTGCCTAAAATATTTGATAAAGCCCTTTGAGCAATTCGCCAAAGCGCCCTTGATTTTGGTTCTGTTTATTGCTATAAATTTAATCATGAGTTTTGCATTTTCAGACTATTTGCTAAATGTGTCATATGATTTGGCAGACTCCATGTTTACCATCCTCGGGGCAGGCCAGCCCTTGGCAGCAGTACCGTCCGCCCTTTACGCAACCCAGCCTGACGCATTCAATTTCCTTATACTGTTAGGGTTTGTAGGATTCTTCTTTAGCGTCTTCTTATTTGCCCTTGCAGCAGCCGGCGTTAAGTCAGCAAAAGAAACCACCCCCCTTTCTCACGAGCTTGGATTATTATTCAAAAGAGTCCCCGGAATGATATCACTCAGCTTCCTGCTATTCCTTTTTAGTATGGTGGTAGGATTGCTATTCCTTGTATTGTTCCAAGCCTTTACATTACTCCCGAATATGGGGATTATTAGTACAGTAATTTCAACATTATTCGTACTATTATTTGCAGTACTGGCTTTCATGTTTGTAATAAAGCTTTTCGTGGCAATTCCGGCATTTGTAATGAATGCTGATTTGAAGCCGCAGAAGGCGATACGCGCAAGCCTGGAGTTTTCAAGGGGCAAGTACTTGCACATATTCCTGCTTGTCTTGGCGAGCGGAATTATTGTCACGGTAGTTTTCAACTTACTAAGCTTTGTCTTAATCAATCTGGACGAGCCTCTTCTGAGCGTCTCTCTGGCGCTTGTAAACGGGGTTTTGGCTTGGTATATGTTTTTAGTCCCTTCGTACTATTATTCAGAAAACAAGAAATAGTCAGTAACTACAGTAAATATCAGGGCGGCCCAACATGGTTAAGATACATGCGCTTAAACTTAGAAATTTCAAGTCTTTCAAGAAGGCAGACATACCCGTTGCTAATGGGTTGACCGCGGTTGTGGGGGCAAACGGCTCCGGCAAGTGTTTAGTTGGAGATTCTAAGATTCAATTAGCGAATGGAAAGGTTAGAACTATTAAAGATATTGTAGATACTGCACTCCTTAAGACCGCAGAAACAGAAAATATGGATGATGGGATTTTTACTTTGGGTAACCCCGAAGGCATAGAAATTCTTTCATTAAATCCAAATACTGCAAAAATTGAGCAAGTTCCAGTTACGGCATTCATAAAACGTACTGCACCTGAAAATTTATTAAATATAAAGTTACGCTCGGGAAAAGAAATTACAACAACACCTTATCACCCCTTAATTATTCTAAAAGATGGAAAGATAACTTCAGCTAAGGCAGAAGAACTTAGTGTTGGTTCTAAAGTCGCAACTCCGCGAAAATTAGAAGTTAATCTTAGGCGTGATAATTTATTACTTAATTTATTTGGGCTTGAAGATAATATTTATGTTCCTTATTCAGATAAGGTATATTCTTTAATTTCAGATTTAATGAAGGCTTATGGTTCAGTTGTAAATGTGTCAGTTAAAGTTGGAATCCCAAAAAATGTAATTAAAGGAATAAGGGATAAACAAGCAGTTAATATTTATTGGCTTGTAAAAATATTATGTGCAATTGGTAGAGAAAATGAAATAGTTAGCTTTGTTACAGAAATTAAATCAAAATCACAAAACAAAACAGTAGCAGTTCCAAAAATTAGTGCAGATTTGGCAAGGTATGCGGGTTACTTATTCGCAGAAGGCGGGTTCCAGAATTCAAATCAAATTAGAATTATTAATGAAGATAAGAAAATAATAGCAGATTTTGAAAAACTATCAAAGAAACTGTTTGGGGCTATGGCATATACAAAGAAGTATAAGCCAAATTGCTATGATTCAATGATTTTTTCTCATGCTGCAGGCGTTTATCTTGAAAACCTTTTTGGTTTAAAACAAGGTGCACATGCAGCAACTAAGAAATTTAGTCCTTTTGTGTTTGAGTTAACAAATGAGGAAATAGGCCACTTAATTGGAAGTTATTTTTCTGGTGACGGCCACGTTTCTAAAAATCATCTTGAACTTACTTCAGCCAGCAAAGATATAATATATGCTATGCAAACGCTTCTGCTTAGGTTAGGAATTTCTTCAACAATTAGTAAGACTGAGAAATGTGCAGCTAATACTAAGAACAAAGTTCGTAGAACCCATTATAGATTATCTATTTATGGTAAGGGAAATTTAGGTTTGTTTAATGAAAACATTTATCTTGTTGGTAAAAAGAAAGAAACTTTGACGCAGGTTTTAGAATCTTTCCAAAATAAAAAAACAAATCCAAATTTTGATGTTATACCGGGTGTTCAGCCAATTATTCGTGATTTGTTTTCTATATTAAGAGTTAATTCAAAAGAACTCAGTGGTTTTGGGCATCCAAAGCTTAAGGCTTATTTAGAAGGATCTTGTGCACCAAGTAGGGCAGGATTAATTGAGGTTGCAGATATTTTTGAGAGTAAATTAAATGAAATAGAAAAAGTTAATGAAAATGAGCTTTTTTTGGGGTTGGATTTATTTTTACACACGTTTAGAATAAGTCAAAAAGGATTTGCACAATATGCAGGTGTTGCGAATAATATTAGTGATTTTATACGTGGCGCCAGAGTACCAAACAGACAAACCTTATCTAAAATTAAATTAGCATTCTCACAACTTATGAAAAGTAATAGTGTCCTAGTAAGAGAAAAAATAACGTTGTTACGCAGATTGGCCAATTCAGAGGTTTATTGGGAAGAAATAGTAGATATAAGAAGGATTGTCCCAAAAGACAAATATGTTTATGATTTAACCGTAATTCCTTATCATAATTTTGTTGCAGAAAATTGTATTGTTCATAATTCCAATGTAATTGACGCTCTGATGTTTGTTTTTGGAATTTCCAGTCTTAAGACAATTCGTGCAGACAGATTAAGTGACCTAGTTTTTCACAAGTCAGTTGATGGCAAGGCCCGCGTTAGTGTTGTCCTAAAGGACGGGGAAAAGGATTATGTTGTCACGAGAACAATTGACAAACAGGGCAAATCGGTTTATAGAATTGACGGGAAAAGGACCACAAGGAGCGCAATCCATGCGTTGCTTATGAGTCTTAATATCAGTACTTCCGGCCATAACGTTGTTTTGCAGGGAGATATTGAAAGGGTTATTGAAATGACCCCTAGAATGAGAAGAACCGTGATTGACGAGGTTGCAGGGATTGCAGAGTACGAAGAGAAGAAAGTGGAGTCCCTGAGACAACTGGACAAGGTCGAAGACAAGATCAAGGAATGGCATATTATTAAGGGCGAAAGGCAGGAGATGCTTGACGCATTGAAGAAGGACAAAGAGGATGCTGAAAGATTCCAGGAACTCAATACAAAGGTAAAAAGAATAAAATCAACAGTCCTTGGCTCTGAAATACAGAGATATGAAAAAGACTTTGAGCACAACAGGAAACTGCTTGAGAGCAGCGATACAAAAATAAAAGAGGCAAAGGAAAAGATTGAGGAACTTGATGCGGAGATATCGACATGGGACAAAAAACTCAAGGACCTGAACAAGGAAATCCTTGAATCTGGTGGGGCAGGTCAGACAAAGCTTGCGCAGGACATGGAAAAATTAAGAACCGATATTGAGCTTAACAAGGAAAAGACAAAGTCAAGAAAAGAGCAGATTAGCAAAAATACACAGGCGATTCAGGAGTTGCGCGAAAGGCAGTCAAATATTGAATCTGAAATTACCCAGAAGGAGAATGAGCTGAAAGCACTGGAAGAGAAGAATGCCCCAGAACTTAAGAAATTAAAGGACCTCCGAGACAAGCAGACTGAATTACTTGAGAAATACAAGCAAGAGGACGAGTCCGCTTACGAACACGAGTCACAGCTCAGGAAGAAGTCAATAGAGATTGACGGACTGAAAGAGCAGTTCTATTTATTAAAAGCCGCGATTGACGCATACACAAGGGAAATTGAAATAAAGAAGGAGCAGTCTCAGGGCGCAGAAGAGGCAATCAAAAAAGCCCAGTCAAGATATGATGCAATTGAAGAAGAGCTTGCATCCTACAAGAACGAACTTGACTCCGTTAACAGAAGCATATCATCATATTTTGAGGAAGAGAAAAGAGTAAACAAGAAATTTGAAACAGTTGAGAACGAGCTTAAGGCAATAAGAGAGGATTATGTTTCGCTTAAAACAACGCTTTCAACCTTGAAATCAGCAGGACTTATGCAGCCACCCGGAGTTGACGCCCTTATTGAGGCAAAAAAGAAAAGTGAAATTTCAGGAATATACGGCACTGTCGCTGATTTGTGCAAGTACTCTGATAATAATGCTGTTGCAATCGAGACTGCAATCGGCTCGAAGATGTTTTATGTTGTGGTGGATGACGATAAGACCGCAACAGATTGTATTAATTATCTAAAGAAGAAGAATCTTGGAAGGGTTGCCTTTATCCCGCTCAATAAAATCAGAGGGCGGGCCATTACTGCAGAAGTGAAACCGCTTGCAAAGAATGCCGGTGCAATTGACTTTGCCATAAATCTGGTTGATTTCAGAGAATCTTTCAGGCCTGCATTTGAGTATATTTTTGGAGACACACTTGTTATTGACAAAATTGAGAGTGCGAGAAAGGTTGGCGTCGGAAAAATAAGAATGGTTACCGAAGATGGCGATATATCAGAATCCTCCGGAGTAATGCTTGGTGGTTCAAGGAACAAGAAGACGCTTACGATTAAGGATGTTAAAAGGGTCAAGGAGCTTGAACAGCAGGTTATGGATGTCGAGGCAATGAAGCGCAATGCCTTAAGCGATATCGAGCGCGTGAGAATAGAGTCAAACGAGCTAAGGGAAAAGCGCGCAGAGATTGAGGGAAAAATCAAGGAAGTTGAGAAAGAAAGAAACATACTTTCTGAGCAACTAGGGGATACGCAGAAGGGATTGCTTGTTTCTGTTAAGGATATTGAATCACATGTTAAGCTTAAGAAGAAAGAATCAGAGAAACTATTGACAAAGATAAGCCAACTGGAAACTGAGAAGAAAGAGATAGAAACCCTGGTTGCAAAATCTCGTGCAAGCAAAAGCAGACTGGAGATAGACGACTTGAGCAAGCAGATAGATGCATTGAAAGAGTCGATGTCAACCCAGACTGTAGGTGTTCAGAGACTTAAGACTGAAATTGAGCAGGGTCTTGAAATCAGAAAGAAAGAAACTGTTGCGCAGATTGAAAATATTTCAAAAGAAACAGATTCATTTGACAATGAAATAAAGGTTTCGAATAACAGTATCACAATCCTTTCAAAAGAGCTTGAAAAGAAAGAGATTGAATTAAGGAAGACTTCAAAGAGCCTTGAAACTTTATTGGAAAGAAAAGATGCGGTTGACAAGAAGCTTGAAGAGCTGGGAATGTCAAAAGGCAAGCATCTTGGCCGAATAAGCGGAATAGAATCGTCTGTTAATGAGGCCAGAATCAACATGGCAAAAGTCGAGACAAAGCTGGCAGATTTGAAAGAGGAATTCAAGCAATATGTTGGCGTTGAGCCGCTCAAGGATTCGGTTAGTGACCTAATGAGGCAGCTTCCGGAGCTTGAAGCAAAAATCGAAGCTCTTGGCGCAGTCAATATGCGCGCCCTTACTCTTTACGATGAGTATCTTCAGAAGATTAATGAGATTGAGGAAAAGATTGACATTTTGAGACGCGAGAGAGAAGTAGTTCTCGATATGATATCAAAGATTGATTCTAAGAGGGAAAAAGCCTTTAGAGAAACATTCGATTCAATCAGAGTGAACTTTGAGACTGTTTATCCGCAGCTTACTGAAGGCAAAGGAACGCTTAAGATTGACAATGAGGAAGACCTGTTCAATTCAGGTCTGCTTATTGAGGCGGCTCCAAAAGGCAGGGCAATGCTCAGGAATATAGACGCGTTGAGTGGCGGTGAGAAAACACTCACTTCCTTGGCTTTCCTGTTTGCAATACAGCAGCACAAACCTGCGCCGTTTTATATTTTGGATGAGGCCGATGCGGCTTTAGATGCAGTTAATGCAAACAAACTTGGCGGTCTGCTGAAAAACTATGCAAACATTTCACAGTTTGTGATTATCAGCCACAATGACATAGTAATCAGGGCTGTGGACCAGGTAATTGGTGTGGCCAGGGGTGCAGATGGCTCTTCTGTAGTCGGATTAAAGCTTTCAGGCAAGGATGTTCAGAAGCCGATTACAGATGAAACGATTAAAATAGAAGAATAATCCCATGCGAAACTATTAAAAAGCCCAGCAACTAATCTAGTAGGGATTAAATGGCAGATGTTATAATACCTCTTGTGTTGATTGGAGCCGTAATGCTATTAGGCTTCTTTGGCGAGTACATTTTCAAAAGAACCGCAATACCAAACGTAATTTGGTTGCTTTTTTTTGGTTTGGCTTTGGGGCCTCTGTTTAACGTTGTTGACCCGTCTTTGTTCATGCAGGTTTCAGAGATGTTTGCGGCCGTGGCTATTATAATTATTCTGTTTGATGGCGGACTTAATATGAACCTTTACAAGGTTATTCGTGAGGCGCCGCGTGGAACTCTTTTGGCTTTGTGCGCATTCTTAATGTCTTTGCTTGTTACTGCGGTTGTAGTTGTAGCAAGTGGAGAATCAGTCCTTAATGGTGTTCTTCTTGGAGCAATTGTTGGCGGAGTTAGCTCTCCGATTGTTATTCCGTTAGTTGCAAGGATACCGGGTGTAGGAGATGATACTAAAATTGTGCTTAGCATAGAGTCAGCAGTTACCGACGTGCTTTGTATTGTTGTCACGATTGCAATTATACAGACGGTTATTACCGGAATGGCGCCCTTTGATGCCGCAAAGTCAGTTGCTGGCGCATTCTCTATTGGTGCAATGCTGGGCCTAGTGGTAGGTCTTGCGTGGCTCCCCGCTTTAAGGCACCTTATACGCGAGCAGTATGCTTACGTTGTTACATTCTCAATGCTTTTCCTTATCTACGCCTGCGCAGAGGCATTAGGCGGTAGCGGAGCATTTGCATGCCTTATGTTCGGTCTGGTTCTGGGTAATGGAAAGGCGATATCAACAATGCTGAAATACCAGAAAGTTGAATTCGGATTAGATGAGACAACAAAGAACTTCCACTCATTGGTCACTTTCTTTATCAGGACTTTCTTCTTTGTTTACATGGGAATCCTTGTTACAATCGGGGAATTTTATTATTTGCTTATGGGTATTGTAATATCTGCAGGAATTTTGGCGCTTAGGCCACTGGCAGCAAAGGTTGCATCATACGGAAAGCAACTGGACATCAAAGTAATGACCGTTATGGTGCCAAGGGGTTTGGCGGCTGCTGTTCTTGCTTCATTGCCATTCTCAATGGGCCTTGCAGGAACCGCATGGTTTGCAGATGTTGTTTTCACAGTAATACTTAGCACAGCGATAATAAGTACGGTTGGCGTATTTGTGGTAAGCAGGCAAAGACCTAAGGTAAAGAATGTGGCTAAAGAAGGAATAAAGGAAGTTAAGCTTGCTGAGGAAGAAGAATAAGATTATCTTCTTTCCTTTCTAAGCTCTTTTAATTTGTTTTCATAGGCCGTTGATAGTTTGTCATATTTTATTTTGCTTATTTTCTTATTGTGGTAATCTTCTCTCGCATGCTTTAATGCAATCTCATACGTTTTTATATCAAGCGAAACGTCTCTGTTTGCAGGATATTGGGGTGCAGGTTCCTCAATTGCTTGTAGTTCCTTTGTAAAGTGCGATTTTGTCTTGATTAAGGTTATGCTTGTTATTGCAAGTATTCCAAGTATCACAGTTATTGCAAGCAGAGTTTCAATTAGGCTGGGCGTTGATTTTATCAAGATTCTGCCTGTTTCTTCCTCGATAATTTCTTCTGTGAATATTATTTGCGAGTATGCTTCATTAGAATAATCTGTTAATTTTTTTGATGTGAACATGAGAAGTATTCCTGTGCTTAACTCGGATTCGGCCTTGTCGCTTTTCTGGTGCTCTTTGTGGTATATTGCCGCATCCTTGTAATAGTTTGCGTGCTGCCAGAACAGTTCTGCAAACTGCGCCGGCGCGCTTTCAACACTTCCCTCCATGTTCTTTAGGTCGCTTTCCAGTACTGATAAAAGCTGAGTTGTGTCGACAGTTGATGAGACTATTCTGTCGGTTATCTGCTGGCTCTCAATTATTCCTTTTGCAACTGCCGAAGAGTATATTGATGTTAGGTACCATCCGTTTGTGTTTGCCTCTTTTGCACTATTAAAATACCTGCTGAACAATTCCTGATTGTCGGCAGATATTGTTGTGGTTGAGATTAAGTCCTCAAGTTCGATAGTCTTGTTATTTGACAGATATTTTAGATTTGATATGTCCAGAACATCCCCGCCCTTTGTTTTGGCGATTTCTATCATTTCGTCGGCAGTGCTTATCCATTCCTGCGCACTTATCACACTTCTTAGATTGTCCAAGCCGCTTACCTCTTCGGTGCTCTGCACGCTTACTATGAAATCCAATGCGTCGAGTTCTGCCTTTGCCCAAAGCGCCCTTTGCTTTGCTGAGACAATCCAGTCAACATTATTACGCGTTATTTTTATGTTTGATAATGATGCCATTGTCAGATTCAAATTTGCACGGTTTTGGTTTTTTAGCTCTTTGTAATATTCGGAGCCTGCTATTATTGCTGAAGGATGCTCTAAAATCTCTTTCGCGAGATTGGCTGAGTTTGATGCTAGGAATGCGTAGTTTGCTGCAGTGTAAAGGTAGTTTTTGTCAATAAGCGTGTTTGCCTGGTCAATCATGTCCTGTGCGCGCCCTATTTCGCTGCCGATTATTTTTATAACCGACTGGTCGGTGATTGTTGTTTGTGCCAGTGCGGAATTTGCGTTGCTGACATTTGTCTGGCATCTTTGAAGGAAATTTATTACAAAAGTTTTGAAACCTTCTAATCGGGGAGTTAAAGGCAGAGGGTTTGCATCGAATTCAGGATAGTCATCTTCTTCGCTTATTACAACGGTGTTAATGTCTGTTGCAAAAGCATACTGGACAACATCTTTTATTGTGCTTGCCTCGACAATTATCATATTCCAGTTTTTTGGGCCATATTCTCTTAGGTCAACTTCTTTGCTTACAGGGGTTGTTGTATATTGCCCTGGAGTTACCTCATGCGTTTCCTCTACAAGGGCAGTTTGCATTGCCTCCCCTTTTGGAATTATGAAAAGACTTACTCCTATTTCATGCGCGGCCAATGCTTTTTCAAACACACCGCCAACATACCCTATTTCACCCTCTTTGTTTATTGTCCCAGTAAGGCTTACTGATGAGGGGATATTCCTTTTCTGCATCTCTGCAATAACTCCTAAGGCCATTGCCGCCCCCGCAGAAGGGCCGTCTACTTGTGTAGCTACTGAATCTATGCTAAACAGCACATCATACCGGCTTAGGTCCTCTTTAAGGTAGATTTCTGCTGCATCCACAGCATCTCTTGCAGATTTCTGGGTATTTGTGCTGATTAGGGGGCTTGTTGCCATGAAAACACGCCCATTTCCTGCAGTTATACCTACGTTTAAAGTGGTTGTCAGTCCGACCTCATCCTTTGTTACAGCAGGAAGAATTATGCTGATAGCACTAGCGAAATTAGCTAGTGTGATAATTAGAAAAAATATGAGGACTGCCCATTTTATCTGCAATAGCTCACCCTAAAGCTTTTCCAGTTCGCGTTCCAGACTCTTTCTTTTGTATTGTGCGGTTAGAACTAGAATGAATCCCATTGCGATTATTGTGTAAATAAGATAGCGGCTTGTTTCATCTAGTTGGTAACCCATTGCGCCGATTATCAGCAATGAGAAAAGAGCCAGGAAAATTAATGCCAAATATGAGATTTCAGTTCCCCAAAAGTTCAAGTATTTGATTAAAAGTTTAGTCTGTTTTTTTTCTGAACTCTCAGATACAGTTCTCTTTGAAACAGTTTTCTTTGCCATGTAGAGATATAAATGGCTCTATATAAAAAGGTTTTCGAAGCCCTTACCTAAAACAAAAAAAGTAAAGGAAGTAAGGGCTTAACCGAATAATGCTCCAAGACCTGCTGCTGCGCTTTCTTCTGCCTTGGCACCATCTTCTTCCTCTTTCTTCTCTTCCTTCTTTGCTCCACCAGCTGCTGGTGCTGTGGGTGCTGCTGCGGCTACTGGAACTGCTGCGGATTTGATTGCTTCTTCGATATTTACGTCTTTTAAGGAAGCGATAAGTGCTTTTACTCTTCCGTCGTCTGCTTTAACGCCGGCTGCGTCAAGAACTTTCTTTACATTTGCTTCGTTTATTTCCTGACCTGCGCTGTGTAACAACATGCTTGCGTATACGTATTCCATTCTATTACCTCCTAGTGAATATTTCTTAATTTTTATTCAGTTTTTTCTCCTTCTGGTGCTTCTTCTTTTGGTTCTTCTGCGGAAGGTTCAGCAGGAGTTTCTTCTGGTTTCTTTTCAACAACCTCTGGTTGTTTTTCTTCAGTGCTTTGCTCTGAAGATTCTTCAACGGCTTTTGAAGCGTAATCCCCTAATTTTGCAGAAATTGCTTTTGCCTGCATGTCTGCTTTTGCAAGAACTTCGCCCACTGTTTCTGATGTTAGTATGTTTGCCTCTCTTGCCAGTGATTTTGCTTCCCTTGCTGCTTTTTGTATGAACAACTTGATGTTGTCTGTTGTGAAGTAGCCAATGCTGAAAGCCAAGTTGAATGCATTCATCGCCGCAGTGCTGTATTTTGCTCTTACTTCGTCCTCGTCTATGCGTAACACATCTGCGCTGTAAACCATTTCCTTTTCCCAAATTGCGGCTATATTGATACCAATTTCCATTGGTTTAAGGCCAAGTTTTCCCAGTGCATTTGCAACTGCGCTGTTAATTTCTTCTCCGGCCTTTGTTAGAGTGCAATCTTTCTTTACTTTGATAGTTCCGCCTATCGGAGCTACATCAAGTCCTGCAACTTTCAAATCTGTCAGTGCAGGCCCTGGTGGAATTCCTGTGTCCATTTCCTTAACAACAATATCGTTTGGTGCAATCATTCCTGCTTTTGCCGGTGCTTTTGATTTTTTCTTGTTTACTGTGTTGTATAATTCAAATGGATTGTTGTTTGATAAAAGTAATACAAACGGTCCGTTAATATTGTCGCTTAATTTCTCAAGGTTTTTCTTTTTCACTATTTCAAGGCTTCTTTTAAGAAGGCTTCTTCGGGTCATGATAATTTTGACGTCTTTGTGAAGACCTTTTCTGATTGTCTGAAGTTGTGCGGCAGGTAGGCCACTAATGTTTGCAAGGGCAACAGTATTGTAGCTGCCTAATAGATTTGCAAGCTCACTTACTGCCTCTGCTTTCCATGCAGCTGGCTTTTCAGCGCCTTTCCTGAATTCTTCAACGCCGGGCGTTGAATTTTGAAAACTTTTGGTTTTCAATTTTCCTGCGCTCATGCTGCCACCTCAATCTTGACTGGTTTGCCCATTGTTGTTTTTATAATCATTGATCTGATGTTTTCTTTTTCACTTGGGATTTTTGCGATTATTGCATTTAGTATTGTCATTGCATTTGTAACAAGGTCTTCATCAGACATTGCTTCTGTTCCAATGCTTGCATGCAATACCAATTCTCCGTTTCTTATATTTGAGATTAAAACTGTATTTTTTAATTTTGGCAAGATTACTGGCAATGCTTTAACATCAGGTAGTGGTTTTGGCATTTTTCTCCTTGGACCAAGGATTGTACCCATTTTCTTACCAATTACTGTCATCAGGGTAACATCTGCAAGGAAGAAATCGTATTCTTCTGCAAGTTTCTTTATTTCCTTCTTTGAAAGCTTTTCAAGCTCTTCTTCCCTTATGATTTTGTCGATTTTTCCTGCTGCCTCGTCTGCCATGATTCTCTTTGCGAACAAAGCGCCTTTTTTATTTTTTCCAAGGCCTTTTGGCAGGGTTAACTCTAGGTTGAACCTTTTGCTAGGATCTTTGAATTCCATTTTTCTCAGGTTTACAATCAAATCTACGCTTTGGGAAAATTTGCGTTTCTTTTCCGATTCCTTAGCTTTGACTATTGCCTGTGCAATTTCTTCTTTCTTTACCATTCTATCGCGACCTCCTATCCTAAGATAGTCAAAACGGCCAATAAGATACAAATACTATGCATAATTAGCTTTAAATAGCTTTCAGTCGACCCAGATGTACTGCGTCTGGTACTTTGTAGCCCCGTCATCATCAGTTACCAGGAGCTTGACCAGATAGCTGCCGGCCTTTTCGTAAGTGTACTGTTTTTTTATCGGGGTAACCCATTCGTTTGTGTCGACGTCAAAGGTTCCATCCCCATTGAAATCCCATTTTCTGTTTGCTATGTATCCGTCAGGGTCGTAAGAGTTGTCTGAGAATTCAAAAACCAGTGAGTCCAGTTTCCTGTAGCTTATTACTGGTACGGGTTTTACCCAGTCATCCTCGTCTTTTGCAGTAGTGTAAACAATCACGTATTTTGAAATTGAGTTTCTGGCGGCTTCATTGTCTTCCACAGTTAATATTACTGTGTATTTTCCATCACTTGGATACTGGTGCTTTACCACTTTTTTATCGGACTTGAACCCGTCCCCGAAGTTCCATTCATACCTTGCTATTTGTCCGTCAGAGTCAGAGGAAGGGGTTGCGTCGAATGTTATGTCTGTGTTTACTTTTATTTTTTGGTTTCCTACGGTCATCATCGCAGTAGGTGCTTTGTTCTGGTCCCTTACTGTCACAGTCACTGTGTCAGTTCCTGTTGCGCCTTCATCATCAGTAACCCTTAATGTTGCAGTGTATGTTCCTGTTTCATTGTATCTGTATTGCAAACTTCCTGTATTTTCTGATTTAAGGTCGTATATTCCGTCGCTTTCAACATCCCATTCATATAAAACTATTTTCCCGTCTGCATCCGCGCCGGTTCCGTCAAAAACAAAATTGCTGAAAACCCTTACAGAGAAGGATTCTCCGGCCTCAGCAGTCGGCCAGTAATTTCCGATTATGTTTATTTTTGTTAGTTTTGTTTCAATTACCCCGTCATTGTCTGTTGCAGTAAAGTTTACATTATACTCTCCGGGCTGACTGAACTTGTGCGTTACTTTTGGTTCGGTTGCAGTTGTTCCGTCCCCGAAATCCCAAAGGTATCCCTCTACAGTCCCTTCTCTGTCAGTTGAGTCTGATGCATCGAAATCTATAGGGTCATTTGCCTCTGCAGTTATTTTACTTATTTTCAAATTAATCGTTGGTGGGGAATTTACAACAGAGATATCAAAAATTTGTGTTGCAGTTGCTCCGTAATTATCAACAATATCCAGTATCACTTGGTAATTTCCTGGTTTGTACCATGTTTTTGTAACAACAGGCCCTGTGAGGATTTCGCCATCTCCGAAATTCCATGAATAGCTTACTATTGCCCCTTCATCAGTTGATGCGCTTGCGTCGAAAGTCTGGTGAGTCATTGTAAAGAAAGATTGTGAATAATTAACGCTAATTACAGGGGGCATGTTTCTTGGCATGATAACAAGGTCATGGCTTAGTGATGCATCGCCGCCATCATCATCTCTTACAGTTAATGTCAGATTGTATGTTCCTTCAGATAGATAAGTGTGTGTCACATCCTTTCCTTTGGCGCCCAGTCCATCGCCGAAATTCCAAAAATGCTCGACTATTTTCCCGTCAGGGTCAAAAGAATCTGCTGCGCTGAACTTAAGCTCTGCCTCTGCTAGCCTTGGCGAACCTATTGCCATTTTTGGAATAGGGGGCATATTAATATTAAGTATGAGCTGCAATGCGATTATTCCCACAGTTATTGAAATAGAAAGTCCAAAAACTATAAGCAAGTGCTTGAAGGACAACGGCATTTTCTTTTTAGCAGCGTACATACTGCTTCTATAATGCCTTCACCTATTTAAATATTATTAATTAGAAAGAGATTGCGCTTATTCGAAAAGCGCGTCGTGCTTGCCGTCTTTTATTTCTTTCTGGACGTCCTGTGGCCTTTTGCCGTCAATTGTGCAGCCTACTGATACGCAGCTGCCGGCTATCTGCAGCACCGTTGCCTTAAGGTTGGTGGAGTTGACTGAGTCTTTCTTCATTTTTGCAATCTTAACTATCTGCTCCATCTTAAGGTCGCCTGTTGGCTGTTCCTTTACTTTTCCGGTTCCCTTTTTTGCACCGATTTCTTTCAAAATCAATGCTGAGACCGGAGGTGTTCCGACTTCTACAGACCATTTTTTTGTCTTGTCTTCAACATGCACGGTAACGGGGACTTTCATTCCTGTGAAGTCCTTTGTCTTCTCATTTATTTCCTTTGTTATATCGTTAAGTGGCAAACCTAATGGACCGAGCTGCATTCCTAATGCTCCTCCCCCGCCTTTGCCGCCTTCGATAAGAAATTTCACGTCTGTCATTATTCAACACCCCCTGTGTTGAAAAGGTTTAAATTTTTGCAAAATTTAATCATTGTTTTCACCTATTGTATAACCCTCACGAATTCTGCCCTGATTGTAATCGGGATAGGAACTGTTCCTTCAAGGAGTTCAATTGTAACTTCCTCTTTTGCCTTGTTAACCCTGAGTATCTTGGCTTTTGCTCCTTTGAACGGTCCGCCAAGAACCTCAATCCTCATACCCTCTTTCAGTTCTTTCATGATTGGTTCTGTTTCTAATAATTTGAATATGTCATCGCTGTTTAATGGCTCCTTGAGCATGTGTGCGTTGCCCCTTGTTGCATCAACTATCGCCTGCGCGCTGTCTGCTTCTGCCACAATGTACCCTTTCATACCCGGAATTACAATCAATGAGTAAACAGGTATGTTTTCGTGCTTGATACGCATCTCTAGTATGTCTGTAACAAGGTTCTCTCTTCCTACTTGTGTTTTTATTCCATAAAATGCCATTAATTCACCTTAAATGTATGCTATGCCTGTAAGAATGAAAATCAGCTTCATTGCTACGGCTATCAACCCGATTACCACAATTCCCAGGCCAGTTGCTCTCATAATGTTCTTCAGCTGGTTTGTAGTCGGTTTCTTCGATGCTTTGATAACTCTCTTTGACTGATGTACCAATTCAGAGAATTTGCTCATAAAAATCACTTAGTCCTATGTTGACAATACAACAAAAGATTTAAAGGCGTGCCGTTGGGGCTTATTCTATGTAGTCAAGGCCGAGGTCAACGGTTCTTTTGCCGTCCCGCATAACTTCTTCCTTAACTGCTTCCAAATAAGGTATTTTTCCACCTGCGATAATGACCATGGCCTGTATTTGCGCCTTACCCAAGTCGTCATCGATTCTGGCACCCCAGATGATGTGCGCGTTTGGGTGTATTTTGGCTGCAACTGCTTCCATAATCATTTCTGCTTCCTTCAAAGTCATGTCGTTTCCACCGGTTACGTTGACAAGTGCTTTGCTTGCTTCTGAAATGTCAATGTCAAGTAATGGTGATGTCAATGCATTTTCAACTGCATCAAGTGCTCTTGAGTCAAGGCTTGAGTCTCTTGATGATTCGCCAAGTCCTATCATTGCTGCGCCGCATTTCTGCAGTACAGTTCTAAGGTCTGCGAAGTCAAGGTTAACAAGTCCGGGTAGTGTGATAAGCTCTGTGATACCTTTGACTGCATTTGTGAGAACTTCATCTGCTACTTTGAATGCCCCTTTGATTGGAAGGTCTGGAGCTACTTCAAGTAGTTTGTCATTTGGGATAACAACAACTGTGTCTGCGGCTTTCTTTAGTTTGTTTAAACCGTCAAGTGCGTTTTCCATTCTTTTCTTGCCTTCAACTGTGAAAGGCAAAGTTACGACAGCGATTGTTAATGCGCCTTTTGATTTTGCGATTTCTGCGATTACTGGTGCTGAACCTGTACCGGTTCCCCCGCCAAGTCCGCATGTGACAAAAACTAAATCCGCATCTGCTAATTTTTCACCAATCTCTTCCATTGATTCTTTTGCAGCTGCTTCTCCGACGTCAGGGTCTGAGCCGGCGCCTAAACCTTGGGTGGTTTCTTTTCCGATAAGTAACTTATCGTCTGATTCGGTGTGAGTCAATTGCTGAACATCTGTGTTCATTGCAATTGTTTGTGCACCGGTTATTCCGATTTCCATCATTCTTTGCAATGTATTGTTTCCTGAACCGCCGGTTCCAATGACTTTAATCTTTGCTGTGCATTCTGTTAGTATCTCATCAAGATTATTCATTTTCTTGATTGATCTTTTTTTTGTTTCTTTGTTTGATTTTAAATTTGACCTTGTTCTTCTCACTGCATCTTTTACAATTTTATCCATAGTTGAATCCACCCCAATAACTCGCTGGCCTTTTTATAGAAACTAGCTTAAAAAAGTATATAAACCCTTGTGTCTTCTTTCCTTTGCGGTTATATGGTGCTTAGAAAGGAAATTGTGTCTATTGGTAGGGATATCAAAGCATTAAAAGTTCAGGGGGCCACCAATGTAGCCAAAAGCTCATTAAAAGCACTGAAATCTCTTTCTAATTATGAGTACAAAACCAAAACTCAGTTTTTCAAGGAATTCAAGCAGAATGCTGATTATCTTATTGCCCAAAGGCCTACTGAGCCTGCTCTCAGGAAATCAATTGCCTTTGTTTACCGAAACATAAGATACGCAGACAATCCGAAAGTAAGTTTGAAGCACGCCTGCAACAGGTACTTTGACGAGCTGAAGAAAGTCAATGAGGAGATTGCGGTTATAGGGGCGCATCACATTCCAAAGGATTCAACAATCTTAACGCATTGCCACTCTTCGACTGTTATGGAATTAATAAAAACTTTGCAGAAAATGAAGAAAAACCCGCATGTTATCGTCACTGAAAGCAGACCGTTATTGCAGGGGAAACTGGCCGCAGAGGAACTTTCAAAAGCGGGAATTGATGTGACCTATATTGTTGACACTGCAGTGATGGAACTTATGCGTGATGTTGATGTTTATCTTACAGGCGCTGATGCGATAACCTCTGACGGAGATGTTATCAACAAAGTTGGCACTGCGATTTATGCTGTTCTGGCTGACAAATATGATATTCCTTATTATGTTGCAGCAAGCACTTACAAATTTGACCCCGAGACTCTTATCAAGGAACACACAACAATAGAGCATAGGTCGACAAAAGAAGTTGCAACATTCAAAAATAAAAAAATCAAAGTAAAGAATCCGGCATTTGACAAGACCGAATCAAAGTATGTGAATGCAATTATTTGCGAGAAAGGCTTTGTTTTGCCGTCAACTTTTGTCTCACTAATTCACAGAGGTGATTGAATGAACACCTATGAGCTGCCTTTGTTAGCAAAGGTACTTGACATGGATGCGGACAAGCCAATAATTCTCCTTAATGAAATTACATCAAAAAAGCTTGATGCTCCTACTTTGTCGCGTGTGCGCATAAAAAATCCATCCAACCAGAAAGTGATGACCGCAATAGTCAACACAACAGAGACAATTGTCAAGCCCAAGCAGATAGGCTTATTTGGAAGTGTTGGGAAAAGGCTTAATTCGAAGACAGGGGACAAACTTTTTATTACTGTTGCCGAACAGCCGAAATCCATTGATGCGATAAAAAGGAAACTGGTCGGAGAGACACTAAGCGATGAAGAGATAGGGCAGATAATTTATGATATCAGCACTAATAATCTGAGCGAGGTCGAGATAACCTATTTTGTTGCAGGGGTTTACAATCACGGTTTCACAGATGATGAGATTGTGTCAATGGTAAAGCACATGGTCGAAAGCGGGGAGAGTCTTGGATTAGGGCACAGGAAGATTTTAGACAAGCATTCGATCGGCGGAGTGGCCGGAAACAGAACATCTCCCCTTGTTGTTTCTATTGTGACTTCTTTGGGTTACATAATGCCAAAGACTAGTAGCAGGGCGATAACGTCAGCAGCCGGCACTGCAGACACGTTGGAGGTTTTGATGCCGGTTGAGCATAATATTGCCGAGATAAAAAGAATAGTTGACGAAACCGGTGGCGCGCTTATATGGGGCGGCTCAGTAAATCTTGCGCCAGCTGATGACAAGATCATAAAAGTAGAGCATCCGCTTTCCCTTGACCCCCAGGGCCAGCTTGTTTCATCTGTTCTTGCAAAGAAACTGGCGGTTGGAGCGACTTATGCAGTCATAGATATTCCTATGGGGCCGCATGTCAAAGTCAAGAATATGGATGAGGCGAAAGAGCTTGCGAGGAAATTTGTGGAAGTCGGCGCCAAAGTCGGGATAATTGTAAATGTTTTGATAACTGACGGCGACCAGCCTGTCGGGAGAGTGGCAGGGCCGGCGCTTGAGTCAAAATACGTTCTGGAAATTCTTGAAGGAAAGAGATTTGAGGATTTGGCAGACAAGTCCTGTCTGCTTGCCGGAAAACTTCTGGAGATGGCCGGGCATTGCAGCAAGGGCGAAGGATATGAGATTGCGAAAAAGACAATCGAGAACAAGAAGGCATTGACTCAGTTCAGGAGAATAATCAAGGCGCAGGGCGGTAATCCTGATATAAAGTCAGAAGACATACCTGTCGGAAAGCAAAGATATGAATTCCGCTCAGAAAAGAACGGAACTGTGGCGATAATCAACAACAGAACTGTGAACAAAATTGCGCGAATTGCAGGCTCGCCGATAACAAAAGGGGCGGGAATTCAGTTGTATGTTATGAACGGTTCGCGGGTCAAGAAGGGCCAGATTCTTTTTGAGATATTTGCCGAGAATGAGGCAAAGCTTTTTGACGCGCAGAATTTTGCAAAGGCAAACAATCCGGTAGAAATAGAAAAGATGATAATCGAGGAATACACCGGCAGGGACTTTGAAATCACGCCGATGAAGGTTTAGAAAAGTTCGCAGTATATTTTTTCAAATTCTTTCGGAGTTATCAGGAAAACCTTTTCATCTAAGCTTACACTTTCTATTTTTTCATCAGAGAGCTTCCAATTGTTTTCTTTGTTTGCGAGTTTTAGCGCCTTCTGTATTGTCCTGTTTTTGTACTTGAACAGTCCGGAAATGAATTTCTTGAAATGATCTGCGTCCTTTATGCTGCTTTTTTTCGGTTTTAGTTTTATCAGGTACATCTTGCTTTCTGCTCTTGGATAGAATTCCGCGGGCAAAACAATTTTCTTTTCCTTTATTTCAGACAGGATTTGGATTATCACGCTGGTTGCACTGTAATCATACTCTCCCGGATATGCGGATATTGCAAGGTCAAGCTCTAATGGTAAAAGAAGTATTGCTGTTGCCTTGCTCACTGCGGCCATTTCAGTTTCTTCCTTTGCTTTGTTTATTGGCGGGAAAACAAGAAGCTTTTCTGCCTTTACTTTCTCTGACAGGTTTACAATTTTTATATTTTTAAGTTCGCCCTTGAGAACTTTTATATACGGCTCTGCATCTGCAACAATTATTTTGGATTTTAACTCTCTTATTGCGAATCCGGCATTTGCATATCTGACAAAAACAGTTTCATCTTTCTTTGCATTCAGGTCCTTTGCAACTGATTTCAGAATTTCAGAATTAATCAGGATAAATCTTTTTTCGCTTTTTCCCTGTTTGAAATGATATTTAATCATCAGTTTGTAAAGCTCAGATAATAAGTCCATAATGAAATCTCAAAGTGATGGTTTATAAATAATGTGTATTTATAATAACGAGGTGATTTTCCCATGACAAATTATAAACAACTCAAATCAAAACTTACCACAGTGAAAAATGCTCTGGAGTCTGGAAAAGTAAAGGACAAAATGACAGCAAGCCAGATTGACAGGCTTACTGATGTGGTTAAAGAGTTAGTCGACAGAATGGACATGATAGAATCTGAAATGGATTTCATGAATGCTGAGACTTCAACGCCGCAGAAACCAAAGAAAAAGGGTTGGTTTAGCAAATAGACTAAACCCTCTTTTGCGGGGTCATTGGTCTGGCAAAAAGATAATATTTTTCCTCTCCGTTTATTTCAGAGATTATTCTTTGTATAATTATTCTTTTTGGATTCGGCAATAAGGATATCCTTTCTGATATTTCCTTGAAGCTTTCAAACGGTTTCTTTTCCCTTTCCTTGACTATGCTCTGGACGTGTTTCTTTCCTATTGACGGAAGCAGTTCTAGTTGGTGAAGCCTGACGCTCAGTGAACCGGCCTTGTTGTAGAAGTTAAGGAATCGGGATATATCTGAATCAACTATTTTCTCTACTGCTGGTTCAAGATTTGCCTTTGCCTCATTTGTAAGTTCGCTAGGCTTAAGCACCCTTTTCACAAGAGTTATCTTTTCCCTGTCTCCCTTTCCGACAAATACCTGCTCCAAGTTAACGAAGCTGGTTCCTGCTTTTGGGATTAGTTCAAGAAGGGTGAAACGACTGGTGCCCAGACCCTGCACTATGGGATTACGCTTGTAATCAGTGTACCTGCCCTCTGGCAGATAGTCCAGTACCAATGCATTTTCTTCCTTCATTATATATCACTTATTTGGATTTGGTTTCTTTCTTTTTGGGCTTCTCTTTCTCGTATTTCTTCACAATGTCTATGATTTTCTGTGCGTCACTAGTCTCTAAAACGCCGGTTCTTCTCTGAACTATGGCATTTATGTCATCATAGTCCTGTGGCATTATGTCGATTACCTTGACAACCTCTTTGTCATCAAGGAACCCTAGGTCAATGAGCTCTTTTGCCATTTTTTCAGCTGCTTCGGAGCTTATTTTTGCGAATTTGTCCACATATTTTAAAGTAGCCTCCTGTTCGTAGCTCGGCTCGTTTTCGCCCAGTCTTTCATTTAGCATTTTCATTACTGCGGGTAATGAAACATATTTCTTGTCCAGTATTTTCTTGCCAATCATTATAATCCTCCAATTATTGTGGCTTTAGATGAATGGGACTTACTATCATGGTTTTCTTCTTGTTGATGTCCATAATTTCAACCAGGTATGAGTTTCCCTGCATTCCCTTAACCAATCCGGTTCTGTTGTTGAATCTCGGGTGCGGGTGTCCTGTCTGCACTGATGAATCTATCTTGATCAGTACTTTGTCACCAACATTAAATTCCTTCATGAAGTCTGTTACGTGAGTTAGGCCTCTTTTCTTTAATTTGCGTCTTGTTTTGCACCTATACCCATGGGTTTTTGTTGTCATATACTCACCTCTCACTAAATCTTTCGCTATTTACAGTATATTTTACCCAATAGCCTTTAAAATGTGTACAGTCAAAAGTCCTTTATAAAGCCTTTAAAAAGGCTTCTTGCCTCTATTTAAATACTCTTTAAAAAGGTGGGTAGATATGCCGGCAAAGAAAGTTCCAAGTTATACTATTGTAAATATGGTCGCTTCAAGCGAACTGGGAGTTAAGCTAAACCTTGTCGATTTGGTCATGGAGCTGTCAAACGTAGAATTTGAGCCAGAGCAGTTCCCGGGCGCAATTGTCAGACTTTCATCCCCGAAAAGCACATTACTTGTGTTTGGAAACGGAAAAATAGTCTGCACAGGTGCAAGCAACGAGGATGACATAGGAAAAGCAATCAGCAACTTCATGGGCATTTTGAGGAAGAAGTTCCCAAGCTTGAAGAATAAGCTCCGCGGAAGCAAGGAATTCAAAGTCTCGAACATGGTCGCATCATCCCAGTTAGATCGTGTAATCGACCTTTACAATCTGGCCTTGTCTTCAGATTTGGTCGAATATGAGGCAGAGCAGTTCCCCGGCGCAATCATACATTTTGACAAGCCGAAAGTGGCAATCCTGCTGTTCAGGACAGGGAAGCTTATTTGCGCAGGAGCCAGAAACAGAAAGGATATAGAGCAGGGAATTCTCAAGACAAAAGAGCTGATAAACAAGACCTTGAAGAGCTAAGTCAAATAGCTTAGCTTTTTATTTCTTTTTATTAAGTATTCAGTTGGTAGCTGCCATAACAGGGGGGCCACATCCAGAAACATTCCGAACCTGGAAATTAAGCCTTCTGTGCGTTGGTTGGTACTGTGCTCCACACGGGAAGCCCAGCGTGCTGCTACCTTTTAACACTAATTCTGAAGTTTAATACGTGCTGAATTCTAATTATTAAATAAAAATAAGAAAAAGAGAAAATTTTGTGGTTTTTATCTTGCTGTTGCTGTGCACCACAAGTTTTTTGTTCCAGTGATTCTCAATGCATCGTTAGGAGCAATGCTTAATCCTGTGCAGGTGGTTGAATTGATTTCAGATACATTCCCATAAGTTAAGTCTGGCCCTTCGCATGCATAACTGCCAGGGGTTTCTCCACCGGTTACATGAATCATATCAACTGAAACATCACTGACATCATTAGTTAACCTTATTGAAATTGTATCATTAGTCGCGCTTGCAGATTCAATTGTGCAGGTCGCCAC
>JAFGOX010000040.1 GCA_016926295.1 Candidatus Iainarchaeum sp. | reverse complement strand
CTGCAAGCGGCAAAATTGTTATAACCTACCAGAATCCTGACGATTTGCTCCACTATTATATTGCAACTTCAGCATGGGAGGAAACTCTTGGCGAATACGGGGATGGCATGGGCGGCTCTTGGAATAATCCGCAAGAAATGAGTGAAAATTTGCCTTCACCCTTACCCGGCGATTTCTATATAAATCACCTTACGGGGTATGGTGCTTTTGCGTATGAAACAAATGACGGTTATGTTTATCAGACAATATGGAAAAATGGCGATTTCCAGGACGGGGAAAAGATTTCAAACTACACTTATGACGTGAGAAACGGCTCAGTAAAAGTAGGATATTTCCAGAACAGCACTGATAATGATGGTATACTATTCTGGGTTGCAGACGGATTCTTGGTTGGTCATAGATTGGATATAGAAGGAGATTTTGAACGCCCGCCAATATATGATGAGGTTGTGGCAGAGAATGTTCTGGACCACGGTAATGTTACAACAAGCAATCTTCCGGATGGCCAGAAAACCGCGCTAATCCCTGTTATTACCAATGAAGGGAATGGTGAAACCGCCATAAGGATTGCGCCGATAAATCCAAATGATATTGAGCCGACAATATCTGCTTTAGTTATTGATGTTGACGGAACCACAGTAACTATTACATGGACTACTGACGTTCCGACCGGCGAAGCAAAGGTGTATTATGATATAACTGGCGTGCCTTCCCAGATTCAGGAAGAAGAGGATTCTACTCCTCATTATGATCATGAAATTGTTCTGACGGATTTGGACCCTGATGTAACTTATTATTTTGCAATCAGTCAGAAAGTCTGGGGAAAGGATACTATTGATATTGATTCTAATGATGGAATATATTACCTGGCACAGATAGGACACCCAATTCCTTCGGCGCCCGGAATGGAAACAGTTAGCTTTATTGTTGTTGCAACCTCAGGTTTAGCAATATTTTTGGCATTGAGAAGAAGAAAATAATCTTCTACTCTTTAAGTAGTTTTATAATTGTTTATCTTTATTCTAATGCATGAAATACTCATATACAATTGGAAAAATAAAAGGAATAGAAATCCAATTACACATCACATTCATTCTTTTAGTTTGGGGAATACTTGCGTGGGTTGCATTAACTGATTTGCCAATGTTTATCCCTTCACTGGTTTTTCTGATAATGCTTTTTGGAACTGTTCTATTGCATGAGCTTTCGCATTCTGTGGTTTCATTAAGAGAAGGGGTAAAAGTTGACTCAATCTTATTATTGCCGATTGGCGGAATGGCATCTGCAGATTTGACAAATATTCCCGCGCAGTCAGAGTTCAAGATAGCGATAGCCGGACCGATGTTCAATATAATTATGGTAATTCTGGTTTTGGTAATTGCCGCATTCATTCCAAATATTTTCCCTGTGGCCATAGAGTCCGACGTTGAGTTCCTCAGTGTAATGCTTAACTATCCTTTGTTTGCGTTCCTTTACATTAATGCAATGTTAGCATTGTTTAATTTATTTGTTCCTGCAATCCCCATGGACGGAGGACGAGTATTGCGTTCTGTATTGGCAATGTTCATCGGGTACTACCGCGCAACACAGATTAGTGTGAAAGTAAGCACGGTGATTACAATCGGAATGGTAATTTTAGGGTTCTTTTCACCAAGTTTAAGAATTCTATTAATTATCGCACCCTTTATTTACCTTGGCGCAAGGGCAGAAGCAGAGCTTTCAATTGCAGAGCGGTTATTGATAGGCGTGCCAATAACAAAAATAATTACAAAAAAGCCACTCATTCTAAAAGCAGACCTGACTCTGACGCAAGCATTCAAAACCCTGAAGGAAAAAAACCAAACCTCTGCATTAGTAAATTTGGGCAAGAATAATTACAGAATTATAAGCATTGAAAGATTAATTGCAATCCTAGAAACAGAAAAGGGAAGAAAGTTATTGGGAAAGGTTGCAGTTCCGGTTATTGTATTGCACACAGAAGACAATTGCGCAGACGCATACAAGGCAGTGATACGGACAGAAGGGGATGTAGTTCCTGTTTTCAAAAAAGATAAGCTGGTCGGGGTAGTGACCAAGGATTCAATAAACAAGCTGTACAGATTCAGGGCTGCAGAAATAGACATAGCAACTAAAGGCCGATAGGAAGCAAGTTTTCAATTTTTTCCATTACTAATTTGTGTATTTTTTCTATGCTCATCATTTCCCCGAATTCAACACAATTTATTTTTTCCCATTCCTCTAATCTTGCAACATCTCGGAGCATTTCCTGTACTCTTACTTTGTAAACAGTATCTGATTCGTGAATATCCTTTTTCCCATCGCCATGTTTTCCGTTTCCGCGGGTGTCCAAAAGTTTCTCAGCAACATTCACATCAACATCCAAAAATAAAATCTTGTCCGGTTTTGGAAGTCTTTCCTGGGAATTTTTTATCCATTTGTACATTTTCCATCTTTCAGTTTCATCTTCAAACTTTGCCGGCTGGTATCCAAGATTTGCAGTGGCCCACCTGTCAGAGGCAATCCATATCCCGCTTTCTAATTTCTCAAACATTTCATCTTTCGACTGGTAGCGGTCTAACTCATACAGCAAAGAGGCAATTTCAACTGGGACTTCATCTAGCCCCCCGAATTTTCCATGCAGGTATTGCGAAACCAGGCCCCCGAAAAAAGTTTCATATTGCGGAAAGGAATAGTGTGCCACATCAATATTTTTTTCTTTCAAGTCATCAATAAGTAATTTAGTCTGGACGGCTTTTCCAGAACCGTCTCCGCCCTCAATAACAATGAATTTTCCCTTTTCCAATTTCTCCACCAGAACTAATTAGAACAAAATGAATTTAAATCTGACTAAGTGGATTTATTTAGAATTATTAGGGCAATTAACATAGAGGAATAGAAAACTACAACTGAAAATTTCGCAAAGACTTCGGCCCAGGCAATTCCAAAAGCGTCATGTACTCTTTGAATGAATATAATCATAAATGCAAGCGATATTAATAAGGCGGCTTTTTTTGTGTTTTTTGCAAGGAAAAGCTTTGCTTTGACGTGCTGAGGGGAGAGCTTTCTGAATTTGATAAAAAGACGTAAGGCAAGAACAAGACATCCAAGGCTCAAAATAGTTGCTAGCATTTGCAGGTAAAAAACTTCTGTGAACATTTTAATAACTAAAGGTTAGTGTTTAAAAACTGCGTATTAGTCCTTAAATCGTCCCAAAAGTAACATTGCCCAAAAGAAATCCAATCAGAATAACAAGCATTGCGACCTTGTAGAATTTCTGGCTTTTTGAAGGTTTTCCAGTGATTGCTGTGATTCCGGCATAAGCAAAAACAGGGATGGAAATCACATAAAACAGGGCATAAAGCGTTCCCAGCACGTATATAACAATGTATCCTGTGCCAATTGCAAAAAGTGACCAAATAAATGACATATAACCTGCATTTTGGGGGCCTATGAGCATTGGAAGGGTCTTTTTTACGCCCTTGTCCTTAGCCAAATCCTCTATGTCTTTGCTTACTTCTCTGCCAAGATTGGCGAAAAACGCAGGTATTGCGAGCATTATAGGAATAGTGAAATTCATGGCAACTGCGCCGCCGTAAATGAAAGTCATTGCTGTCCCCAGCGCAACTACTGCATTGCCAAAGTATTTTCTCTTTTGGATGAATGCCGAATATGAGTAAAACAGTATAGACATGGCCATGGCAATTACCAGAACATACAAATTGATGAATACAGCAATCAGAGTTCCGGTTGCAAACAGGGCTATTGCGAAATAATGCGCATTCTTTCTGGATATTTTTCCTGAGGCGACAGGTCTTTTTGTCTTTGCCTTTTTGTCAATCTCATAATCATAATAGTCATTGATTACCTGGCCTGCTCCTGAAATGAAAATAACTGAAATCATTGCAAGGATTACATTAAGGTTAACACCGTAGTAACCAATGCCGACAAAGAAACCAATCAGCACACCGATTGCTGCCATTAAAGCATTCACCGGCCGCATGATAATTAGATAGTCTTTGATTGCCATGAAAACCAATTGAGAAAAATAGTTAAAAGTCTATCTACCTTTCTTGCTGACTTTGTGTTTCTTTCTAAGTTTGTAATTGCATTTTCTGCATCTCTCTCGTCCGATTGAATTTCGGGCATTGCATTTCATGCAGATTAGCACGTCTAATCTTCTATCTGGTACACCTACGACTTTTGACATAGAAATCGCCTTAAACTAAGTTTACTAGAAAGGCTTTATAAATCTTTATAGGCATGTATGTTATATAAAATCATAACAGCCATCGTTTTGATTGTGATTTAATGAGTACAAGAAAGAAAGATTCATCGAGGTTCAAGAAGCCACGCTCCATGCAAAGATGGAAATGGCAGAAGAAAAAGATGAGAAGGAAGAAACGAGCCGCGAAAAGACGACGCGGCAAGTAGCAATAGCTTTATATAGTTTATTTAGCGGTATTTATATACATTCATTAAGCGCTCAACCGCTTTGGAGTTGTGTCTGAAAACTTCGGTTCACTCAGCACAAGCTCGACGTATTGGAAAACCCACAGTAAAGTGGGCAGTCTTCATGTTCATCGTACTCGCAAGAGTGCGGTTTTTATCTCAAAAGATGAGGGCCTGAACTATTTTAGGTCTGAGGTATGTATGCAGTAAGTAAATCTCTGCAAATTCCGTTTTAAAACTAATCTGGCGATGATTATTGCATATTTCTATTTGAGATACTTGTTTTCGATGAAAGTAGATCTAATCCAATGAGTTAGATTAGAAACCCAATTGCTTTGTGGTAACTCTGTTAAGTGAATTCCAGCTGATCCTGCTGGGGGACACTGCTATTGGAATCCGACTAAGACATGCAAGTTCAAGGACTGTAATCGGGCAGTCCTAGCGAACGGCTCAGTAACACGTAGATAATCTACCCTTTGGAGGAGGATAACCTCGGGAAACTGAGGACAATACTCCATAGATAACAGATACTGGAATGTTTTGTTGTCGAAAGGGGCTATGACCTTACATAGTACTGCCAAAGGATGAGTCTGCGGCGGATTAGGTTGATGGCGGGGTAATTGCCCACCATGCCTACTATCCGTACGGGCTGTGAAAGCAGTAGCCCGGAGAAGGGGACTGAGATAAGGCCCCTAGCCTTACGAGGTGCAGCAGTCGCGAAACCTTTACACTGCGCGAAAGCGTGATAGGGGGATTCCAAGTGCATAGGTAAAACCTATGCTTTTGTTATGCGTAAAGAACATGGCGAATAAGTGGGGGGTAAGCTACGTGCCAGCCGCCGCGGTAATACGTACCCCACAAGTGGTGTCCACTTATATTGGGCTTAAAGCGTCCGTAGCTGGTTTAGTTGGTCTTTGGTGAAATCGGCAGGCTCAACCTGTCGGCGTGCCGAAGATACCGCTAGACTCGGAACTGGGAGAAGTCAGAGGTAGTCCTGGGGGAGGGGTCAAATCCAGTAATCCCAGGAGGACCACCTATAGCGAAGGCTTCTGACTAGAACAGGTTCGACAGTGAGGGACGAAAGCTGGGGGAGCAAATAGGATTAGATATGAATAGGGAAAAGTATTTGTTCTGTTGGTGCTTGATAACATATGGACTTAGAGTGCCAATTAGAATCTTTTCTGAGATTGCATCCCGATATCCGCAAAGAGAAAAATGGTTTTTGTTGTAAGTATTCTTCCAAGACTGTGCAATTGCCATCTGCTTTTTCTGAAGACCTTTCTAGGTTTTTGGGAATTGTTCATGGCGATGGAAATATGTCACAAGGAAGGATATGCATAACTGACAAATGCAAAGACTATCATCTACGTGTTTTACATCCTTTGTTTAAAAATTTGTTTGGAATTAAACCAAATTTATTTGAGGACAGGAACAGAAACACGTTTTATACGCATTTGAAAAATAAAATCATTTACAACTATCTTGTGGATGTCTTAGCAATACCAAAGGGATCTGTGCGACGTGGCTTGTTGCTCGCCCCCTTCATTCTTGAAATGAATGTGGGACTTAGAGCCGCGTATGTGGCAGGTCTTTTTGACTCAGAAAGTTGTGTTAGCAAAAGGCAAACTGATATTTCTTTTGCAACAACCAACAAGGAAATTTTCTCTTTTGT
This sequence comes from Candidatus Iainarchaeum sp., assembly GCA_016926295.1. Lineage (GTDB taxonomy): Archaea > Iainarchaeota > Iainarchaeia > JAFGOX01 > JAFGOX01 > JAFGOX01. The sequence continues at coordinate 9,679 of JAFGOX010000040.1, read as the reverse complement.
GAAAGACTTCCTAGAAGAAAACCACATAAGGTGTAGTGAATACATCAAAAACCGCAGGAAAAACAAAGAATATGAGCTTCACATATATGGCAAAGGAAACTCTGCTGATTTTGTGAAACTGATTCCAATGTTGCATCCTGCAAAACTGGATAGATTACGTTACTATCCCTATTCACTAGAAACCCTAGTAGTCCCAGCCGTAAACGATGTGGATTAGGTGGTACATGACCTCCGAGGTCATGTAGCGCCATGAAGCGAAAGCATTAAATCCACCGCCTGGGGAGTACAGCCGCAAGGCCGAAACTTAACGGAATAGGCGGGGGAGCACTACAAGGGGTGTGCGCTGCGGTTTAATCGGATTCAACCCCGTAAATATTACCCGGGGCGACAGCACAATGAAGGCCAGTCTGAAGGGCTTGCCGGAGGCGCTGAGAGGTGTTGCATGGTCATCGTCAGCTCGTACTGTGAAGCGTCCTGTTAACTCAGGTAACGGGCGAGACCCGCGTCATCAGTTGCAATTCATTCCTGCGGGAGTGGAGCACTCTGATGAGACTGCCACAGATTAATGTGGAGGAAGGTGCGGGCGACGGTCGGTCTGTATGGCCCGAATCTCCGGGGCTACACGCGGTCCACAATGGTACGGACAATAGGATGCAACTCCGAAAGGAGGAGCTAATCCCAGAAACCGTATCGAAGTCCGGATCGAGGATTGAAACCCATCCTCGTGAAGCTGAAATCCCTAGTAATCGTGTTTCACTAAAGCACGGTGAATATGTCCCTGCTCCTTGCACTCACTGCCCATCAAGTCAGGCGAGTGGAGTTTGGGTGAGGCTAAATCACTTGGTTTAGTCGATCCTGATTTCCGCGAGCAGGACTAAGTTGTAACAAGGTGTCTGTAGGGGAACCTGCAGACGGATCACCTCCTTAAGTAAAAAACTTCCATGAGGTTATCCGAGGATAGCCTCTTCGGGATTTGCAGAGAGCTTTGAATTGCATATGTACCATTGAGATAGAAGGATTGGGCAAGAGCCCCTGGGCATTGCCCGTTTGTGGGCCCTTAGCGCAGTCCGGAAGCGCGCTCGCTTTGCAAGCGAGAGGCCGCGGGTTCAAATCCCGCAGGGTCCATGCTTGTTTAGCAGGCGAATATGTTAATCGTGCACTCCATGAGTTATTTCATGGGGGAAGAGTAGAGGTTGTCCATGGAAATCACTTGGGCATAGGATGCTACTACGCCATCTAGAGGATGGTTTGGCTCGGGTAGTTGAGAGCGTGGCAAGCTGCGATAAGCTTCGGCGAGGTGCATGCAACTGTAGAACCGAAGATACTCTAACTAACGCGGTGAATTGAAACAGCTTAGTAACCGCAGGAAGAGAAATCAATAGAGATACCGTTAGTAAGACGACCGAAGACGGTACAGGACAAACCGAATCCCTATTGGTAACAATAGGGAGATGTGGGGTTGTGCGACCTGGTTACATCCTTAAACTGATGTTGAAGTCAACTGGAACGTTGTACCAAAGAGGGTGAAAGTCCCGTAAGCAGAGGAGAGAGGATGAGTGCCGGTGTTCGCGAGTAGCGTGCGTTGGGTATCGCGCGTGAATCTGGGAGGATCAACTTCCAATCCTAAATACTAACCGAGACCGATAGTGAACTAGTACCGTGAGGGAAAATTGAAAAGTACCCTTGGCAGGGGGTGAAAAGCACCTGAAACTAGATGGTTATAGGTTGTTACGGCCTTAAAGAAACGACGTAGAGCTAAGTGGGCTAAGGAAACTTTGTCTGCGAACTTTGCTGATCAGGGTCGTAACGTCAGTCTCGAAACATTGGCCAGGGAGTTATTTGTTATGGTGAGGTTAAGTGGTTAAACCACGTAGCCGTAGGGAAACCGAATTTCCGCAGCTTTGGCGAGGGAATAGATGTTAATGCGTCTAAATCATGGCAAATAGACCCGAAACTGGACGATCTACGCGTGGGCAGGTCGAAGGCTCCCAACCGGGAGCTGGAGGACCGTTTCCGGTATCAGTCTTACCTATTCGGGTGACCTGCGTGTAGGAGTGAAATGCTAGTCGAGTTCAGTGATAGCGGGCTCCTTCCGAGTTAGCCGTTCGGCTAGTGTGACTGGAGATAGAGCGAGGGGTAGAGCACTGATCGGAAAGACCGGGGAAGGAATTCCTCACTTTCTTGTCAAACTCCGAATCCTTGTTCATTGTAGAAGGTTGCGTCCGGGGCTGGGGGGTAAACTCCTAGTCCGAGAGGGGAACAACCCGGACTTAGGTTAAGGTCCCAAAATGTTGATTAAGTGTTAAACGCAAAGGATGTCAGTGTCCGAAAACAGCAGGGAGGTAGGCTCAGAAGCAGCCATCCTTTAAAGAATGCGTAACAGCTCACCTGTCTAGGCCACTGGCGCCGAAGATGATCGGGGCTAAATCAACTACCGAGACCTAAGGGCATGATTTGTAATCATGATCCGGTAGGAAGGTGATCTGGTAGGGCAGAAGCGAGGTAGTAATCTCTCGTGGACCTATTAGGTACAAGAATCCTGGTAGTAGTAGCAACAAAGAGTGGTGAGAATCCACTCCGCCGAAAGGGCACGGGTTTCTTGGCGCTGATGATCAGCCAAGAGTTAGCCGGTCCTAATTCAATGCGTAACTCGCAATTTGAAGAAAGGGAAGCAGGTTTACATTCCTGCGCCTAATGAATACAAGTGGTGACACAAGTTACATTTCTGACACCTATGGCTAGTTGAGCTGGGCTGTCGCCTAGTCTTGCGTTATAGCTCTCTGGAGAATTGTCATAATGAGAAGGAGAGTAAAAACGAGGGTTAATGTCGACAAGGCCACGGGTCCGTGAAAAAGGAATGTATCGGATTTTATTAGACCGTACCAAGAACCAGTACGGGTGCCCCTAGTTGAAAAGACTAAGGCGTGTCAGGACAACCTGGGATAAGGAAATCGGCAAATTAGCCCTGTATCTTCGGTATAAAGGGTGCCTGCGGATGAATAACCCGCAGGTTTCAATAACAAGAGGGGTCCGACTGTTTACTAAAAACACAGGTCTCTGCAACCCCGTAAGGGTTTGTATAGAGGCTGACTCCTGCTCACTGCTGGTACGTGAAACCCCGGTCCAACGGGACTAAGCGCCAGTGAAGAGCGGGCCTAACCTTGAGGCTCTTTAGGTAGCGTAATACCTTGCCATTTAATTGGTGGCTTGCATGAATGGAGTAACGAGGCCCCTGCTGTCTCATCCCAGGACCTGGCGAACCTAATGCACGGTGATAATTCCGTGGACTTCCGGCGGGATGATAAGACCCCATGGAGCTTAACTACGGTCTGTTGTTGTGCTATTGTTTTTGGCGTAGAGCGTAAGTGGTAGGCATCGAAGCATAGTCGCTAGATTATGTGGAGCCAACAATGGAACACCACTCACCTTGAGCGGTAGTGCTTACTAGAAATAGGACAGCTGCAGATAGGTAGTTTGGCTGGGGAGGTACGCCGTCGAAAGAATATCGATGGCGCTCAATGGTCTACTCAGGCAGGTCAGAAATTGACATAGGTTCCTATACCCCCACTCACATATTTAATAGTTATAATAGTTAGAGTTAAGCCTTCGAACTATTATCAAACTTTAAAAAATAGGAAAAGAATTTTATATAGTTTAAACGCATAAAAAAAATATTTTGTTGAAATTATACAACCAATGAACTTATGTTGACTGATTATCTGCCGTCGAGGGCAAGGCTAAAAGTAGGCTTGACCATGTTCCTCAAAGCACGGAACGTGGAAAGGAAACTTGGACCTAGCGAACGCCAACTCCTTTTTGATAGGGGATTGGTCTGTCAGAGAAGTTACCCTGGGGGAAACAGAGTTGTCTCGGGCGAGAGCCTCCATCGACCCCGAGGTTTGCTACATCGACGTCGGCTCATGGTATCCTGGCTGTACATAGGCAGCCAAGGGTTGGTTTGTTCACCCATTAAAACCGTACGTGAGCTGGGTTTAGAACGGTGCGAGCCAGTTTGGTTACTATCTGCCGGAAGTGTTGATTACCTGAAAGGAAGGATCACTGAGTACGAAAGGAACGGTGATTCGGCGCCACTGGTGTATCGGTTGTCTGACAAGGCATTGCCGAGTAGCTACGCGCTGCGGAATAAAGGCTGAATGCATCTAAGCCTGAAGTCCACCTTGAAAAGAGGTAATCACTGCGTGACTGTCTTCGCAAGGAGACGGAAGCGTTAAAGAGCTCTGGAAGAACACCAGTTTGATAGGTTAGGGATGTAAGGCGGAAGAGCAATCGACCGTTTCAGTCCACTAATACTAAACGCTCAAAAGCTATCCTGTGTCCAGATTTATTCCATTGGACGTAAATCCTCTACTCTTCATGCACTTTTATTAATCTAATTTTTAGAAAAAGAATTTTGCAAAGTGGTTTTAGTACGCTTTTATTCACTGTATTTTCCGGATTTTAATGAATTGTTAAGTGAGAAAAGAGAAATTCCCATTAGGGCATAGAAGCTTATTAGAGTGATTTGTGAGATTAATTCCAGCTCAGCTATGTCTAGCAGCTGCTCAATCCGGTGTATTATCAGAATTAGGAATGCAAAGCTTGCGGCTATTGCTGAAACTCTTGCGCTTTTTGCTTTTAGAAAAAGTCTTGCTTTCAGCTGTTCTTTTTTTGAACCGTACACGTTTTTTAAAATTAGGATGCACAGGAATAAGCAAAATAAAGATAAAAATGTGGCAATTAATTCCATAGTGAACATTAAATCCATATAATTAAAAAATAGCAAATGCTTAAAAATAAGCGCGGGAGACGGGATTTGAACCCGCACGGGCAAAAAAGCCCAGTAGCTTAGCAGGCTACCGCAATACCAGGTTATGCGACCCCCGCATAATCAACTAATTATTAAAATTAGAATAAGTAATATCGTATTAATATGGTTTTAAAGGTTGTGGTAAGAAAAAGCAGTTAAATTTCGCTTAACGGAAGGAATCGAGGTCTGCCACTTTCCCAGTTTTTGATTGTTTTCACGTCATGTCCGGTTTTCTTTGCAATTTCCTCATTTGAATAAGAATTTAGTTTTAATATTTCTATTGCGGTCTGAATAGTTGAGATTCTTCTCATCCATCCGGTTTCCACAATATTAAGGTATTTTTGTATTTCATCCTGTTTAGCTTTTTTTAAACGTGCTTCCATTTCTTTCTTCCTTCTTTCTATTGACTCTTCCTTAAGTGTCATTATTTTTTTGCAATTAGGGCACCCTACATTCAATGGTCTTTTTGGATTTCTAACTTCTATTACTTCTTCACAATCTGGGCACTGTAGTTTAATTGGTTTTCTCTTACTTTTGGGTTCTGACTTGCTTCTGCTCTTCTTCTCTTTTAGGAAGCTGTTTCCGCAGTATTCGCATTCATCAGTAAGTGCGTTAGTAAAGTTTTTGCACTTGGGGCATTTTACTTTTAATTTAGTTTTGCTATCTTTATTTTTAGGTTTAATCTCTATCTTTTCAACTTCTTCTAAAAGAGATTCAGCAGTATCTTTCTTGGGGACATTTTTCTTTTCATCTTTTCCCAAATTCATCAATTCATTAACAAGTTCTTCCTTCTTTTCCTCTGTCAAAACAATAGGTTTTACAGGGATTCCGGATTTCTTTCTTGCTGCTCTTATTTTTGCTTCCTCTATATTTTTTTTATCATTAGTATGCGCAAGGAATTCAGGATCTTCTTTAATTTGTGTTTCAAATATGTTTTCAAGTGCTTTTTCTTCTTGCTCCAGGACCTGCAAATAAGTTGCTTTTTGAGGGAAATCCTGTTTTTCTAAATCAACTTTCAGGTCAGTATTTAACGCCTGTAAGGCACTAATGTTTGTAAGTCTTGAATCAATATCAAGATTATCAAATTTCTTATTGAATTTGTCGTGTGCAAGTAAAAGGTTTGTAATTCCAAGTTCTATATTTTCAATTTTTTTACTCATTCAAATTCCTCTCCGCAATGTTGGCATTTTGTCGCGTCACCTTCAACTTCTCCACCGCATGTCGGGCATTCGTATACGTCTTCTTTTGATTCATTATCGTCTTCGTCAAAACTTTCTCCGCATTCTGGACAACTGTTTGCACTTTCAGGAATTGCGCACCCACATGTTGGGCACTCGTATTCTCTTTCTTCTGTGTTTTTTCTACTAAAACTAACTGGTTTATCTGTAGTCCATTTAATTTCTTTTTCGCTAGAGTCAAGTTCTCTAATGTCAAGTTTGCTGATATCTTCATCTTTGATATCATCTTCTTTAACTTCAAATTTAACATCATCTACTTTGCCAACGTTGAAATCATCTCTTGAGCTTAGTTCGCTTACCAGACTCTTAAGCTGTACTTCCTCTCTTTCCATTAGCTTGTTGAGTCTGTCAAATTCAAGGGTGCTCTCTAACTTGCTCAAATCCATTTGTATTTCAGAAAATAAGTTTTGCATTTCAAATACTTTGTTGGTTGCTTCTGCAGTATCAAATTCTTCTTCATTAATTGATTTATGTGTCTTTAGCAAAGTTGCAATCTTACTAGTAACACTCGGCAATGTAGTTTCGCTCATTAATACTCTCCCCCAATAGTAACTATATAGTAGTTACATTTATAAATATATGCATTATAGCTTTGGATTTGTGCTTGCCCCCTATTAAAATATATCTAGATTACGCTTAAAAACAGTCCTAGCCACTATTTATATTAGGGTAGTAGGCTTGTAGCTATCGCTGCTTGCAGTGAGGAAGGTCTGCCCACCTATCAGAATTAATACATGCGAAAGCGTGTCCTGGAAACAGAAACGATACCTTTGTGGTTAATACAATGATGTTTTGAGGTTCCCATAAAAGGATGAAACGAGCCAGGTTGGGTGCAAGGCTTAGAGCCGCTTAGTAGAATGCTACGGAAGTACAGAAGGCAGCCTATAGCCTACTGCCTTTTTAAACGATTTTACCATTTGTCTAAAGTGAGAGTATGGCTATTTCTAAAGACCAATTACGTAAGGATTTTGCCAAAGATTGGAAGAAACATTATGACCTGCAGTGCCTAAAAGAAAGGGGGCTAAGTAGGCACAAATGCAAGAACTGTGGCAAGGCTTTCTGGTCTGTCGACCCGGATAGAAAGCTATGCGGAGAGCCGGCCTGCGTAGGGTACGGATTTATCGGAAACTCTCCTACAAAAGAACCCTTGGATCAGGTTCAGTCATGGAAATCCTTTGAGAAATTCTTTGTGAAAAACGGCCATAAGTCAATTCCTACTTATCCTGCAGTTGCAAGGTGGAGATCTGACTTGTATTTTACAATCGCTTCAATAACCGACTTCCAGCCTTATGTGGTTTCAGGGGAAATAGACCCGCCTGCAAACCCTTTGGTAGTTCCGCAGATATGCATTAGATTTGGGGATGTGTCAAATGTGGGTGTTTCAGGAAGGCACCACACAGGATTCACAATGCTAGGTCAGCACGCATTCAACAGCAAAAAAACCGGATTATTCTACTGGAAGGACCAGGCAATGGCATTTGATTATGATTATGTAAAAGATGTAATGGGCGTCCCTGAAAAGGAGATAGTTGTTCATGAGGATGTATGGGCCGGCGGAGGAAATTTCGGGCCGTGCATGGAGATTTTTGTGCAGGGCGATGAAATATTCAACTGTGTTTTCATGCAATTTGAAGAAACAAAAGACGGCTACAGGGAAATGGACATGAAAATAGTAGACATGGGCGCGGGGCTTGAAAGGCAGGCATGGTTAACGCAGGGCACTCCGACAATCTATGACGCTGTTTTCCCTTACCTGATGCCGGATTTGAAGAAGCAGGTAGACATTGACTGGAACTTATTTTTGGAATACGCCAAATTATCAGGAGTGCTGAATGTTGATGAGGTAAAGGACATTGAAGCAGAGAGAAAGAAGATTGCAAAGCAGGTCGGTCTTTCAGAAAGCGACTTGCACACAAAAATCGCGCCATTGCAGGGATTATACTCATTAGCAGACCATACAAGAACTTTATTGTATGCCATCACTGACGGGCAATTGCCCTCCAACTCAGGAGGCGGTTACAATCTGAGGTTAATCACAAGACGGGCATTGAACGCGATACATGAATACGGTTATGATATTGACATCGGAAAAATATTCGAGAAACACGCGAAGTTTTTGGAGCCAATGTATCCGCATCTGATGGAAGGGGTTGACATTTCAGCGGCAGTTTGGGAAGAGGAAGAGAAAAAATACGCGCAGACAAAGGAAACCGGAAGGGCAAAAGTAATTTCAATTGTCGAGAAACTGAAAAAGGAAAACAAAAAGGAAATTCCGAAGAAAGATTTGGTTTTATTGTATGATTCTTACGGCGTTCCAGTTGACATGGCGGTTGAGATAGCAAACAAGGAAGGAATGAAGAATGAGGTTCCGGCAGATTTCTATTCAAGGATTGCGGACATGCACTCGCAGAGAAAAGTAGAGGAAGTTAAGAAGGAAAAAATTTACAATCTTCCTGACACAAAGAAACTCTATTATGAAAAGGGCGCGGACGGCGCTTATGACAAGGAATTCGAGGCCACTGTTCTTGAAGTTGACAAGGACAGGGTAATACTTGGCCAGACTTTGTTCTACCCAGAAGGCGGAGGCCAGGAAGGCGATACGGGTTATCTCGATGATGTCAGAGTGAGCGACACGCAGAAATCAGCGAATGTTATTTATCATATTGTTGAAAATCCGAAGAAATTCAAGAAAGGACAGAAAGTAAAAGGAAAAATTGACTGGGACAGGAGATTCCAGCTGATGCAGAACCACTCTGGCGCGCACATATTGCTTTATGCAGCGAAAAAAGTTCTTGGCGATCATGTGTGGCAGGCCGGTGCAAAGAAATCAACTGACAAGGCACACTTGGACTTGACGCATTACAAGAGAATTACTGATGAAGAGCTGAAAAAAATAGAAGATGAGGCAAACAAAATCGTAAAAAAAGGCGGAAAAGTAGAAATCCAGTTCATGGAAAGGGACAAGGCAGAGGCAAAGCACGGTTTTAAGCTGTACCAGGGCGGCGCAGTTCCTGGAAAAATAATCAGGGTTGTTGACTTTGTTGGGTATGATGCAGAAGCCTGCGGAGGAACACATGTAAGGGATTTGAAAGACATCAAATTATTCAAGATTATCAGAAGGAAGAACGTTCAGGATGGAAGGGAAAGAATAGAGTATGTTTGCGGAAATGCGGCAGAGGCTCTGAAAGGCAAGCCAGTAAAGGACTTGGAGAAGATAAAGGAAGAGAAAAAGAAGGTATTCCAGGCAATAAAGGACAAGGCAAAGGAAGAGCTGGAATCTGTCCTAGAATCTGTGAAAGAAGTGGAGGGAACAAGGTTCGTAAGCAAGTTCTTTGAAGGGATTAATGTAAGCGAATTAGAGCAATTGAGCAAGAAATTAGCAAAAGAAAATAATTTTGTAGCAGTTTTAGCCTGTTCGGAACCGATTCCAACGATTATGATAGTTTCAACTTTAGAAAAATTTAATGCAGTAAAGATAATGAAAGAGGGGTTTTCAAAACAATATGGGCTTGAATTTAAAGGGGGTGGGAATCCAAGCTTTGCAAGAGGAATTGTGAATGATAAAATAAAGTTAAAAGGTGCTGTAGAAACGGAAATGAAAGAGTTTCGCGCAATATTTTACTTCTCCTCCAAT